>NZ_JAUBQW010000092.1:0-26367 GCF_036701485.1 Microcoleus sp. Pol11C3
TGGAGAACCTTTTTTCTTTGAGCTACCTCCGAAAATCCCCTTGACAACTGGCTTTGAGCCTTAACTTGTCACCAATGATCTGCGTTTATCTGTGTTTATCTGCCTGTAATCTGCGGTTGATCCTTCAATCAAAGATTGATGCAATTCAAGTCTATTCATAACATTTAAATAAATAATTCTTCCTTCTTCCTTCTTCCTTCTTTCTTCCTTCTGCCTTCTAAACACAAAAAACACCGCTCCTCAAAACAGGAGAACGGTGTATAGGGGGTGTTATGGGTTGTTGTCTGGGATTAACCTTAACAAATCATGATCGGCTGAGGCTATGCCTTGTGATGCTTCAAAAATTGGCACAAACCTGCATGAGCGCCCGCCGCTCGATCGACCTTTGCGATTAGCCCAACCATTCCACAACAGCATCTTGCTGGGTATTGGTGCGCCGTTCTGGGGTTTCGCGCTCGAATTTCATGTGGATGGCGCGGTTTTGTTCGCCGTCTGCTGCTACTGCAAAAATCGGATAGTCGATTAAGCCGTCTTGGAAGGACATCTGGAAGCGGAAAGTGCCGTCAGCATTGAGTTTAATCGGCTGTCCGCCTACATAGACGGTAGCGTCTGGCTCGGTGGCGCCGTAAACGATCAGTTCGGCATCAGCAACTAACCAGAACTGGCGGGGGCGCATCGGGGCGGCGAAGCCAACTCCCGACATACCGACACCCGACATACCGAAACCTGACATGGTGAGGCCGGACATACCGACACCCGACATGGTGAGGCCGGACATACCGACACCCGACGCGGTGAGGCCGGACATGGTGGGAGCAGCCCACATTCCGACGCCGGAGGGGAACACGTAGGAACTGAGAGCTTGTTCGTGGATGCCGACTTGCTGGACGGAACCGGCGACGTGCTGCATGGAACCGAAGATAGAACCGGCTACGCGCAGGGATTCAGCAGATTCTGCCATGCCGAAGATTTGTTCGTAGATAGCATTTTCGGTGCTGAAACCGAAGCCATTGGCTGCTTGTGCCATTTTCTTGGCCGGAGGAACCAGTTCGGCGAAGGTTTTGCCTTGCAACTCTTCTTCCCAGTCGAGGGTGATGAATTGATCTTCAATCCAGTCGCTGGGATAGACGGGAGGAACGCGAACTTGGGCCGATCGAGCTAATACCAGCCAGCGGCCATCTGCACAGCGGTAGCCGATGTCAATCGCGTAGTCCCGATCGCTCACGGGGATTGGCACGTACCATTCCCGCGCCAGTTCGTCGCAGGGATATTCTTGAATGCTGTGCGGGCTTTGGATGTCGAGGTTAACATCTGTAACGTCGTAGATCCGCAGGGCGAGTTGTTGTCCTCCTTGGCGACGCAATTCTTCTTTGCGATCGTTGGGAATATCCCAGTAAGTGTAGGCCCATTCTGGGTCGCGGGGCATTAAAACAACCCGGCTTTCGCCGTAGCCGTTGGGCAAATCTGCTAAACCTTCATCTACAGACGACAAAGAACCACCTGTTCTATCTTCTTGACCGAGTTCAAACTTTGCTGCTTCCACTGCTTCTTGTGCCTCTAGTTTGCGAGATGGGCTGTAGGAAAATTTGGTGCGCTGAATTTCTTGAATTGATGCCAGGAGTTGCGTTTTCCGCATCCGGCTGTAGCGAGAGACTCCACATTCGCTAGCAACTCTGCGGAGTTGTCGCAAAGTCATCTCTTCTAATGGTGGGCGTTCTTTTGCCATGAGTTGGTTCTCCACTAATTTAGGATGGCGGGTTAGATTTTTCCTTTCAACACAAATGTGTTGACTTTTTGAGTTAGAAACTCTTTTAAATTGACATATTATCGAGCTTCCAAATCTCTCCAACCTTTGAAGCCTTGCTTGTTTTTAGCTTGTCTTTTCCCCTATGCGATCGGGGGTTTGGACTTCTTGGCTTCTGCGCGCACCGTCCGATCTAAATAAAACTTTTCTGTCGATTCTTGATTGACAAGATCGATTTTGTGAGTGCGATCGGTGCTGCTAGCAACGCTGTGCTGGCAGCACACGCGCTATTCGACTCCCAGGGCTGCTTAATCCAAGCATTTCTTTGGGATCGCTTTGTCATGACTTAATGTTGCAGACAAGTTGCGATCGGGTCAAGGGGTCTTTTGCCTCAATCCTGGGTACTTATACGCATTTTCGTGATTTTGGGGATCAATATGTCAGGGAATTTTGACAATAAAGCGCTTGTGGGGATCGTCTTCGCAACTATTGTCAAGATTCCCTGACACGAATTAGATGTGAGATTGAGTCGGCTGGGGCTGTACTATGGATAGAGGAAATTTAGTACCAAATTTGCTAGGCTGGCAGTTGGGCGATCCTGTTCTGCAAGCTTCGCTAACGGGCGATCGCAACTACAAACCTACACTCCTGAACGCAAAAATGGTTTGACGCGCTACTGATACAGATAAGGTGGGCACTGCACACCCTATACATAGAGCTTCTGCGTAAATCTTGTAAAATCTCAAATCTCAAATCCCATGCCCCTAACGCTTTACAACAGCTTGACCCGTCGCGAATCACCTTTTGAACCCCTCGAACCAGGCAAGGTGCGGATGTACTGCTGCGGCGTTACGGTGTACGATTACTGCCATGTCGGCCACGCCCGCGCCTACATTGTTTGGGACATGGTGCGGCGCTATCTGATGTGGCGAGGATACGATGTGCGCTACGTGCAGAATTTTACAGATATTGACGACAAAATTCTCAACCGCGCCCGCGAAACCAATTCCACAATGGAAGCCGTGGCGGAACGCTTCATCGAGGAATATTTCGTAGATATGGACAAGCTGAATATTCTTAGGGCCGATGAATATCCCCGCGCCACCCATACAATGGACGGCATTAAACGGCTGATTCACGAATTAGAAAATAAAGGTTATGCCTATGCTTCCGGCGGCGACGTTTACTACAACGTGAGGCAGTTTGCCGATTACGGAAAACTTTCCGGCCGCAAGTTGGAAGAAATGCAGGCCGGCGCTAGCGGTAGATTGGAAACCGCAGAAATAGAAGCTCAAAAAAAGCAAGATGCGTCAGATTTTGCCCTGTGGAAAAGCGCTAAACCCGGAGAACCTGCTTGGGATTCATCTTGGGGAAAAGGTCGCCCCGGATGGCACATCGAATGTTCGGCGATGGTGCGCGATTGCTTGGGCGAAACAATTGACATTCACTGTGGGGGTTCCGATTTAACTTTTCCGCACCACGAAAACGAAATTGCTCAATCTGAAGCTGTGACGGGGAAGTCGCTTGCTAATTATTGGATGCACAATGCTTTTGTGACTGTCAATGGCAAAAAGATGTCGAAATCTTTGCACAATTTTATTACAATTCGCGATTTGTTGGATGGGAATTGGTCGGGTGATTTGGAATCTAACCCCCCCCAGCCCGCCCTTGGTAAAGGGGGGAGTAAGAATGAAGGAAGCGAGAAGTCAAAAGCGGTGGAACCGATGGCGGTGAGGCTGTTTGTGTTAACAGCGCAGTACCGCAGTCAAATTGATTTTACCGAAGAGGCAATCGCCTCTGCAAAAAATGGCTGGCAGACTCTTAAAGAAAGCCTACTTTTTGGTGATTTGCACGGTTCCCAATTGGGCTGGGATTCAGATAAAATTCTGAAATTGCCCATAGTGGAGAGTGAGGCTGTACAGCAATTTAGAGCAGCGATGGATGATGATTTCAATACTCCTAATGCTTTAGCTGTTGTGTTTGAATTGGCGAAGGAATTGCGGCGCGAAAGCAATATAATTGTACATGGGGGAAAAACGGAAATGCCTTCGGAAGTGTTGCAACAAAAGTGGCAAACTCTTGTTAAGTTAGCCGAAGTTTTAGGAGTTAGAAAACCCATACCCAGACTCGTCCCGGCAAGTGGGAATCTCTATGTCGGTAACTCATCTTTTAGTCTTGAACTTGAAATCATTAGCGGATTAACTGATGAGGATATTGAGGTGCTGATTCAGCAGCGGAAAGATGCCCGGAAAGCTAAGAATTTCGCTGAGGGCGATCGCATTCGCAACGAACTCAAGGATCGGGGCATTACTCTGATCGATCAAAAAGATGGTACAACTATCTGGCACCGCAGTTAAAACCAAATTCCTAGTCGGCGGAGGCAGACTTCGCTTGACTCTTAAGCGATTTCAATCGCGGAATTCTAAACACGCTCTAATGTCTTCCTCCCTCAACTCTGGAAAGTCGTCCAGAATCTGTGGATGAGACATTCCCGCAGCCAGCCAACCCAACACATCATACACGCTAATTCGCATTCGCTTGATGCAAGGCTTTCCACTGCCTTTACCTGCTTCAATCGTAATGATGTTGTCGCTCATGACAAAACCGAGTTTAGTACATTTTTTTTGAGTGTAGCCTAGTCTTAGAATAAGCGATACAATTTACTCAACTTCGCAATTTGTTCAACTTTAGAGCTAATAGCCTAACTCTATGAATACCCTCGACCAAGTGCTAGAAACTGCTTTACAACTGTCCTACGAACAGCAGGAAATGCTGATAAAAATCCTGCAAAACCGTCACCGCGAGAGTATCCGCACCGAAATAGCTGCAGATGCTCAACAAACGTTAGCTGATTTCCGTAAAGGCAAATTTCGACCGCAGTCAGCCGAGGATGTTATTTCAACATTACGCCAGTCTTGGGACGATCCCGAAACATGAGACTACTGGTTCTGACTCCCAAATTCAAACGAGCATTCCGCAAGTTTGTGAAACGAAATCCTGACCTCCAGCAACGTATTGAAGACTCTCTTCAACAAATGGAAGCAGATGTATTTTTTCCCAACCTAGCTACTCATAAACTAGGTGGCAAACTTGATGGTCTTCAGTCCTGCTCTTGCGGCTATAATTGTCGGATTGTGTTCTCGATTGAAGAGGATACGGAAACAAATAGTGAAGTCATTGTTTTACTCGACATCGGGACACATGATGAGGTCTATTAACTGTGTCAGTTATTAGATAACAACTCCACAAATAGATTTAATTTTTATTTAACTTATCCACAAACTCGGCAACAGCCGCGACAAATTCTGCGGTGGATTCGTAGGGCAAAACATTGCGCCCCGGCATTAATAAACCTTCCGCATTGGGAAAGTTAGCCAAATATTGCGCTAATCTTTCATCGGGTTTCTCTTCTTTACCCGATTGACTGATGCTTGACGCTTTTTCTCCCATCACAATGAGTGTGGGTCGATCGAACTTTTGAATCGTACCGCTATAATCCTGGCGCCAAAACCCCGCTAAAAACGAGAAAACGGCGTGACGGCTGTCAGGATTTGCCGCCCCGGCCTGCAAAGCATCCAACCATTCGCTGTCCACTTTTGCCGCATCGCCAAACAGTTGTTTGATGGAAAAAGAACGCAAAAACTCAGCGCGTCTGGCGTAGCGATAAAAAGCGTTTCCCAAGGGAGAATCTAACAAATTCCAGACAATTCTTTGCTGTCTTTCTGTCGAATGTTTGTTCATCACAGCCCAAGCGGGAGGCCCCGCGAGAACTAACCCGCGAATTAAATTTGAGCCGCTTTCCTGCTGCATTTTTGCTAAAGCCAAGCCTACAGCCAGTAAAGCACCTTGCACGAGTACGATCGCAGGTTTTTTTACTACAGTTTCCAAGAAATACTGCAACTGTGCGGCCCAATCGTCAGGATAGCAAGCCACAGCCGGCATTTCGCAATCGCCGCAGCCCAAAAGGTCGGGATTGTAAATCGGATTAGTGTTCCCTGCTTTGTACCAACTCTCACAAAATCTCTGCCAAAAGATTCTTGACAAACCAACTCCTATCGGATGAATTAATAACAAAGGGATGCTATCTTCTGTCGCAGTAGTTGGGTTATAAACTTCATAAGCACAACGGTAATTTTGCCATTCGTAAAACAGCGTTGGTGACTTTATAGACGAAAGGGTGGAGAAATCTTGGGTGGAATATTGTGGCTGCATATTATTTTTTTTTGAACCAATGTTACTTTTTATTATAATATGAGTACGTGCGGGTTTTACCCGACAGATATGTGGTAACTGATAAGATAAATAAACCCGCCCTGCGGGAGGACATAAGCGCCAATACAAACCTTGATTACTTAATCATGTCAGAACAGCGTATTACCATTTCTTTACCTAACTTACTGCTAATTGTAGCATCGTCATTGCTGCTAGTGCTGCTGTGGCAATTGCGGAGCCTGCTAGTAATTCTGATGATATCAGTTGTGCTGGCCGCATCGATCGTCCCGATCGTTAATTGGGCCGAAACCATGCGGGTTCCCCGCTGGCTGGCGGTGATTATGGTTTATTTAACTCTCATCGGCGGATTTAGCGGGACGGTAGTGTTAATCGGCCCCACGGTAATCGAACAAATAGAGTTACTGCTGCGACAGTTACCACTTTATGTTGAAAGTTTGCGAACTGTGGCAACTAATTTATTGAGTCGCCTAACCGACGATGCCCCAACCTTGGTGGGTCAGTTGGTGGACACTCAATCGCTGACTAATTGGCTGATTCGATCGAGCCAACAACTGGTTTTGCGATCGTACAGTTTAACCAGAGGCATTCTAGGCGGTGTCTTCAGCCTAGTTTTAGCATTATTTATTTCAGGTTACATGGTTGCGGACAGCGACACACTAATCAAAAGTGTGGTGCAATTTTTCCCTAAACCTTGGGATGCAAAATTAGCTTCACAAGCGGCGCCAATCGGTCAAAGAATGGGGAGTTATATTCGCGGCCGAGTGTTAGTTTCGGGCATTTTAGGGATATTTATTACCACAGGTTTGAGCATTTTGGGAATGCCCGAATTTGCATTAGGCTTGGGTGCGATCGCAGGTGTTACAAACTTGATTCCCTTCATCGGCCCAGTATTGGGAGCAGTACCAGCATTAATAGTAGCATTAGCTAAAGGTGGCTGGGTACTTTTGTGGGTCTTGCTGTTATTTGTAATCATCCAGAATTTAGAAACTTACGTCCTCGATCCTTTGCTGGTTGGTTCATCGGTTGGTGTGCATCCTTTATATCAATTGCTTTCTGTATTGGGAGGCGTTCAAGTATTGGGAATTATTGGAGCAGTAATTGTGCCACCTTGGTTTGCGGGAGTGGCAGCTTTGATTGAGAACTTGTATTTAAAACCCAAACTTAGGAGCGAACATCGAGAGGCAATAGATCAGGCTAAAAATAATTCTGACTTGCCGCCTGTTACACCTTCGGCGTGACAGCAGCTTACGCCTGGAGACTTCAACACAGTAGACTTCGTAAGCACTCCCTGTCCTCTCTGGAAATTATCTGCGTTTATCCGTGTTTATCTGCCTTACATCTGCGGTTAACAATCAATCAAAGATTCATGCAATAAATCTAGTATCCACAAGTCCGCTGACTAAGGACTAATTGCCACTTCAATGCGGCGGTTGCGCTGCCGATTAGTATCGGAACTATTATCTACCGAAGGGCGACTTTCCCCATAGCCGATCGCCACCCAATGATACTTCTGACCGAGTACACCAGACAAATACTGCACCACCGCCTGAGCCCGCGCAAACGACACATTGCGATTGTCCGCCGCTTCCCCCGCGTCGTCAGTGTGGCCCGCAACCCGCACCGTCGCCCCCTCGTGATTGCCCAACTCCGCCACCAAATTGTCCAAAATTGCATTAGTTCCCGCGCGCAAAGAAATGCTGCCAGTATCAAACAAAACATCGCTGGGTAGAGTAATCATCAGCCCATCCCCCCCAAACACCGGATTATTGGCATTCTGTGGGGCAGTATTCACCGTTTCAGGGTTCAGACTGGGGCTGCTGCCGATCGCCGGTAAAGCAGGGGCAATACTTGCCGCCGTTTCCGGCCCCGCCAATTCCCGCGACATCAACTGCAAACGCTTTTCCAAAGTTTCCGTCGGGCGGCTGCTGCCCAACTGACTCTCCAAAGCCGCCGTGCGACCAATCAGCGCGTTGAGTTCGCCCTGCAACTGTCTCAAATCCGACTGCAATTTCTCTCTCTGGGCAGGACTGACTTTTGACTGGGGAGTCGGTGTAGCCGTTGGTGGCGGGAGCGCCGGAATTGGCGTTGCTGGGGCGCGTTTCGGGCTGGAGGGCAAATTTTGAGTTACACGTAGCAATCTCTCTGCCAGCGGCATCTCCGTCGCGCCTGACGGATAAATTTGAGCGATCGCCATCCCCAAAACCCATGCAAAACCGCTACCCACCCCCAGCAGCAGCAATCGAAATATCAGCGACAGTACAAGCAAACCTTTTCCCCGCGACTTGGAGACGCGAGTCGGGGGGATTGAAGGTTTTTGGTTAAAAGATTGTGTCATATTTCATCCCTCTCAGTGTACATACCAGATTAATTTCGATACTATCTTACCTATCCGATTTGAAATTTGAGATTTGAGATTTGAGATTTATCCTCCCATCTAAAATCTCAAAAAGAAACCCGGTTTCTATAAATCTGGGGTTTATTGGCGAAGCATCGGATGTAGAAACCAGGTTTCTAGTCTGTTGCGTGCCAGCCTGAATCTGTTGGATAATTCAGTAAAACTTTTGGAAAAAAAACCGATGACTGACCCTTTAAATAGCCCTTATCCCGTTCCTTGGGAATGGATTAGTGCCACTCATGCTAAAGTGAGCTCCACTGCCGGCACAGGCCTGCGCTATTATCGCAGTCCATCCCTAGTTTCAACTAACGGCCAATACGCAGCTTACAGCCGAATTGAGTTGCAAGTGCAGCCGGAATTCGCCCGGTGTCGGGTTAGCAGTGTCATGTTTGTGGAAAATCTCAAAACCGGGGAACTGCAAACAGTGGCGGCTGCTTCGCCACTAGCCGAAAGTGGGATGTATGCTAGCGATGATACAGATATGTCCGGGACGATCGCCATTTTAGTGCCTGTTTCTTGGAATCAAGACGGTTCCCGCATTCTCGCCCGCGAATTTGAAGCACTTTTCAACTCTTCGGATATGTCCGACTACGGTGTCATTTGGGACAAAAATGATAATTACACTTATACCGTTGCTCCCGCTCGCAGTCTTTACACTCATGCTGTATTGTTGGGTTGGAGTCAAGTTTGTCCCGGAAAAGTTTTGTTCCGCGCGGGCAATTTGGGCGATCGATCTTGGCCTCTTTGTGCAGTGGATATGACAGGACAAACGGTAGCAGTCACCGAGGACAAACCTCTAGTTTTCGGCAGTCAAGCCAGCACAGACTGGATCGAACCTAAAACTCGTTTTTAGATATTATGGCGGCATTTTCTTTGATCGGGCCAACAATTTTTTTAGTGTCAGGTCAGTCTTTCAACCAATTGGTTTTGACTCTGGGTCTGATAATTATTGCTGTTATTTCCGGCCTAACAGCTTTTATTTTTATTCGGGTTTTCCTCAATTGGTTGCAGGCGAAGTTGGAGGGAAAACGCCATCTTTTTAGACGAGCTTTCAAAAAAAATACTGGCAATTCACACGCTAATATTTTAGAACCAGACAAAGTTTTTTTAGAACCCCAATTCGTAGAAAGTGAAGGGAATTTAACGACGGCTCTTTTTGGATCAAAAAACAATATTTCAGAAACACTAGAGTCCGAGATAATCTGCGAAAATTTAGCAGCCGTTGCCTATCTATACAAGCCGATCGCTCTTTGGCACGGGCGGTTAATTTTGCCCTCAATCGAAGAGCGCCAGCCCTACGGTACAGTGTTTATTGAAGTAATAAATGCACCCAAGAAATATAAAAATTTTATTGGAAAAATAGCCTTTGTGAAATGGAGTACAAATCGCGAAGTACAGTTTTTTACCCACGCAGTAACGCAAGATATAAACTTCACAAAACAGGCTCAAAATAGTAAAAAATCTGGCAACATTCATCCAGATAGATTGAACGGCTGGCGAAATGTAGGCCCTTTAGAAACTCTAGCAGGCACCAGGCTCGAAGACAGCGTAACTGTGATGCTACGCAGGCCAGTGATTGCGATTAATTATAGCAGCAGCGATCGCCAGGAACTCACGATCGATCGCGAACCAGTACAAATTATCGGACGTTTATGCGCCTTAGTCTCAATTTTGCAGCGAAAAGAAGCCGACAGCGACAAATTTATTGTCCGGCATTTCAACAAAAGATCTCAACAATTTGACGGCGCCGCTGAAATCATTCGGATTCCACAAGTACAGCCCGACAAAAATGGCGTAGCGAGGTCTACCAATCACTTAATAGAACAATCGCCCTTAAATCCAGACGGCTGGTACATTTACGGCGAAAGAGACGCAGACAATATGTTTGTAGTGCAAGCAATCGAACCCCGCAAAATTGCTCAATTAATACCAGATGAAACACATTTAGGACTGAAAAAATCTCTCGCTTATTTAAGCAACAAAAATTGGGAAAATACACCTGCCCAAAAAGGGCAAGCAAAAAGAGTATTGTTAACCCCAAATGATGCTACAGCAAACGCTTCCATCTCTCCTTGGCAAGAAGGAGATATCGGGATAGTTATTCACAGTTTCGGCGGTATCGGCGGCAAAAAAGGCGAACGGCCACCGCTGGGAATTGTCACGGGACATTTTGCTTTCGGAGTAGCAAAAGTAGTGCGCGATCGCTTTACCAGCGAACTGCGTTTTGACATAGAATACAAACAAGTTTACGCCCACAATCCCGACGGAATTGTTGCCGGTTCCAGCAAATGGCAAAGCTACATGGGAGACTTGCAGCGTGGCTGGTTGGGCGATCGCCCGGTTTGCGATATCATCTGTAAATTAGACTGCGTGTGTTGCGACTACGATTTTGACGGCATCACCTTGTCGCCTTTAACCGAATTAAACCAGCAACTAGATATCATGATGGCCCGCTACCGCAGCGGAGACGGCACCGGCGCAAGTTTAGTCACCCCAGCAACTTCGTGCGTGCAAGATTCAAGTCAGGCAATTTACGCGACAATTAAAAAAATTACTTCCGAAGTCGAGTCAAATCCTCAGATTCAAGACTGGTTGAAAACACATCCCACCGACGAACAAACCCAAAGGTTTCACCAGCTAGTAGCATTAGGAGAGAGTTTAGAAAAAGTATTAATGCCTCTCGGCATTGTCCGTCCAGATTGGCGGAAAAATTCGAGATTGGCGGGGATTGATTCTGAACTGAAAAAAACCTTTTTTGTCGGTATAGTGAACCTAATAAAAGCTGCTATTAGTTACCGAACAATGCTGCCCAGGCGTACCCAAGATGAAATCGCCAAAATTTTCTTGAAACAGGGAGCATTTTTGTGGATAATTCGCACAAATCAAGTCGGAGGATGTGACCCAGACATTGAACCCATCGCACCAACAGGGCTTTAGACCTCTTGCAAAAATAGCTGGCGCGGGCTCTCCGGCCCGTCCCACAAAAAGTTTTTTCTCTTGTGGGATGGGCCGGAGAGCCCGTCCGAAAATTTGATTAAAAGGACTTTTGCAAGAAGTCTTTTGAATCAGCAATCGGTTTGTAGATGAGTCGGCGATTGAAATCGCTACTAGAAAAACCAAGTCTGCCTCCGCAGACTAAGAGATTGAGGGGGTATTAAAGCCGGATTTGGTATTAGTCAACAGTCAACAGTCAACAGTTAACAGTCAACCGTTAACAGTCAACAATCAACCATTACCAAGGAGTGACTTGAACAGTGCCACCCGGTGCAAAAACTACGCGGAAATCAGCCAGCGGTTCCGCAGGCGGCCTGGTGCCAACCGGTTTGTAAAGCAACTCCGACAACGGCGTTTCGGATCGATCGACTGCTGCCGAATTTTCCGACTTGTAACCGACAATCGCCCCGTCTTTAGCCACACTCACCCGATAAACCAACTCCGCATCAACAGCAGGCTTATTCTTCAAAACTCCGTCAATTTGCTGGGAAAGCTTGCCCTTCAACAGCTCAATTTCCCCTGGATCGCTAATTGGGACGGCTGCCACATCAGGGCTTGCCAAACCTTCAGAAATAGGACTGGGCGTGCTTTCCGGCGAAGTGTTCGACTGGGGTGTGGCGCTAGGCGAAGCGTCCGGCTGCGGCGCGGGGATCGGAGTCGGCGAAATCGATCCAGCGTTCGGAGTTTTATCCCCCGGCCGCAAACCGTCAGCAGGGGGCGTGGGATTGGGATTCGGCGAACCCGATCCGCCCGGATTCGGCGTCCCCTGATTCTGGCCCGCTGGATTGGGCTGCGGCACTGGATCTCTCTGGCGCTGGACTTCGGGCACTGGCACCAAGAAAAACGCCATCGCCGCCAAAGCCAAACTCGACACCCCCACGACAGCAGGCAAACTCCGCTTGGCCAAAGGTTCGGCAGACTTGACGTAACGCTTGGAAATTGGGGTTAATTGCAGTGACAATTCCGGCAGCGTCTGCGTGTCGGCAAAAAACTGATCGATCGCCTCTACTAAATCAAATAGCTGTACTGTCGTCAAATCTACTTTTGCCGACAGTTCTGTTTTTTGATCGATTTGGGTTGGGCTGCCTGTTTCGGTGGGTAGAACTGTCAACCGATGCAAATTCCTGTCAATTCTGTGCAACTGCACCATACCCAAATTCGGGCCGTAGCGATCGGGATAATGCACTCCGCTCATAAATTCTTGAGCGTAGCTGCTGACGGCCCTCACCAAGCTTTCAAAAAAGTCTCGTCCCCCGCTTAGGGGCTCGCCGAGACCTGTAACATAGCATTCAGCGCTCATTAAGATGGAAAGCACCGGCCGTATATCTAACTGGCTGGCTGCTGAGCCATCGCTCAACCCTTCTAGAACCAGGGTGCAATTTGGCAGACTGTACTGACGCCTAATAGTCATTTTTTATTCAACTTCTCCATCAAACAGGCTAACCCAGAAGCGCTGCATTCCGGCTGTGCCTGTACAAAATAGCAGGTTGCTCAACAAGTTCAAAGCTAGTTCGTTGAGCTTGTCATCGGAATCGTAAGCTGCAACTAGCGATCGCTTGGGGTTCATGCGCGATCGAAAGTGAGCTCGAAAGCGTTCTAAATACTCGGCCAGCGGCAAGTTCTGGTTAAGGGGGAGATTTCTCGATCGCAACTGCTGCGAGTCTAGCAGCAACTGCCTAATTGTCGCGGTTAACTTACGCGCCATATTGCAGGCGATCGCCACCAGCGCTTTTGCCTCCACAATGGTAAGCGAGCGGCGCTGGGTATAGCGTCTCAGCGGGTTAGTATTACGCATCAGCCAAAGGGCAACTCGATTTTTGATAATTGATTCCAATTCCAGCTCCTTTGACACTGCCAGCATTTCTTCAGCACCTCCGAGATACAAGGCTTCGATCGCCAGCAACATCAAGTCAATTTGCAATCTGGCCCGGCGGGGACATCCCCCATCGGAGGGCGACAAGTCTGGCAAACTGTCTAAAATCAACGGGTTTGACTGGGTAAGCGAAGTTTCTGACGGCATTAAGATCACGGCAACATCCATTCCAAACAAACTATACGGGTATGTGGGGTGTCGGGCATGACAAATTCAGAACCGACGACTCCTCAGCGATACTTTATTTTGATCGTTGACTTTTATGTATATATTATTTCAATCTAGCAGCAACCGACCGTCGCGGGCTAGCTCCGGCGAGAGTTCGATCGCCCGCATGGGAATTATAATTTTTCCATGATCGCGCTGTAGTTTCCGAAAGCGAGCGGGACGCTCGCACCCTAGACATCCTTCGGGCATAACCGGATTTAATATCACAGAGTCGGAAAACGACAAAGAATTTGACAATTACCCACTCCCTTTTGGGATCTATCAATGTTCCTTCTTCTGGGATTTCGGCGCGGCTTCTTTTTGAGCCGTAAAATCAGTAGCCGCCGCCTTATCAGTTAGACTAATTTTTCCCTTGAGGGTTTCTTTGTCCACAATTCCTCGCATTTTAACAGAACTGTTTTGACCCGTTGCTGTGGAATCGCTGCAACCCTTTAAATTAGGAACCGCACCCGACAAACTCAATCCTTGAGTTTCCCACTTGCCATGTAGAGAAGGTTTCTCCTCGGCGGTTTTTTCGCGATCGCCCTCGCTGCGCCCCGATCGCAAATTACCGCTCAAATAAACACCCGATTGCTCGATTGTCAAGACCAAGTAATCAGATTTCAGACATTCGGGCAAACTTTTAGCATCTAAGCGATAACTTCCCGCAATTGCCGGGGCCGCCTTTAAATTTGTTTCGCCGTAAGCACTCACTACTTTAAACAGCACCGCAACTAAGCCGATCGTAACCCCGTAAAATGCCAGCGATTTGAGCCTTAAATGATTCATCATCTTGGTAATTAATAATTGGGCATTGGGCATTGGGCATTGGGAATGGGTAGCAACTCGCAAATAACCAATAACAAATAACTAATAACAACAGTCAACAGCCAACAGTCAACAATCAACAGTCAACCATCAACTGACTACCTTTGAGGAAGTACCGACGCCAAGTGCGATCGAACTTTAACGTAGCACCGCGCAATCAGCAGCGAAGAATGACACTGCACAGCCAATTCATCAGTATACTGTCCCAAAGTTTGGCGTTCAATTCCCCACTCCCGACTCGTACCCGCAATAGTCAAATCAGCGTTAGCAGAAGCCGCAACCACTGCTTGAATAGGCTCAGCAGCCTCCACAATCGGAGTTTCAATGCGCGATCGCACGTCAACCGGCAACTGATCCATCACTCGCTGAAAATCGTAACTCAGCTCGTTTCCAGCTTCGCCGGCAACCGCCACCCGCAGCACCGTCAAACGGCGTTCCTCGCTATTAACTAACAGTCTCAGCGCCAATTCTAACCCCAAATCATCATGAATGTTTGCCGCGTAAGGTACTAACAAGTTATTCAACCTTTCCCTGCCTCTGTCAACAAAAATTGCTACATCCACCTTGGCGTTGCTGAGAATTTGACCGACACGTCCTCCCAAACGGTTGCTGCTAAAAGTAGGCCGGTGCCATCCTACCAAAATCAAATCCGCGCGATCTATCTCCGCAATTTGTGCCGTTTCCCGGGCTACATCATTAGTAACCCGAATGATAGGATGTACAAATTTACGCCCCTCCGGCAGTTCCAAAGTATCAATCAATTCTGATAATTTCGATCGGCGTTCTTGAATAATGCGATCGGCTTCCGCAGGCGTACTTTTAAAGGCATAATCCTCATTTAATTCTATCAAACTCAGAGGATGAACCGCCGCCGACTGTAAATCGTCACCGCCCATACCAGCGGCAGGCTGCGCCAGCGCTACCGCTAGTTGCAGTAAACCTTTCTGCGTGCTGGGATTGGCAACTGGTACTAGAATTCGATAAGTTTGCTGCAATTTTTTAGCAGTTTCTTCGCTGCTAACCGCAATTATTGGTGAATTTTCTAATTCTAAATCCTCAGAGCTAACTTCTGAAATATCTAATCGAATTAAGCGTTTGGGATAAGTCCACTCCAACAGTGGCGAAGTCATAAAAGTTGTCACTAAAGCCATGATGACTAACATCGTAAATAGCAACGGCGAAATTACCCCCAAGGAAAGACCGATATTCAGCACAATTAGTTCAGTCAAACCACGAGTATTCATCAGCCATCCCAGCGCTGAAGCTTCGCGGTTGCTGATGCCACACACTCTAGCCGCAACGTAAGTGCCGACGTATTTGCCGACAATTGCCACTCCCAAAACTGCGGCGCACAGCAGCCACAATTCGGGACTGTTGAGCAAGCCGATTTGAGTACGCAAACCGCTGTAAGCAAAAAAGACTGGCAGTAGAAATATCAGGACAAAATCTTCGGTTTTCTCAGCTAATTCTCTGGTTAATCCCGCATTTTTCGGCATGGCCACACCCAGCAAAAATGCACCGAAAATTAAATGAATGCCGATCAATTCAGTAATTAAGGCAGAAGCTACAACTCCCATGTAAATTCCAGACAGCACTAACTGTGTTAATCTGCCGGTGCGGTTGTAGTGCTGGGAAATGTGCTGCAACAACCAGCGGACTACAATCAGCATGAAAGCGATGTAAATTAAAGATGCAAAAATGGTCGGCAAAGCGCCGAGCATGGAGTTAGTTCGAGTAACTGCGATCGCCACCGCTAACAAGCACCAAGCTGTCACATCGTCAACGGCCGCGCAAGTCAGGGCTAGCGTCCCCAATTTTGTATTCTGTAAGTTGTGTTCTGTAATAATTCTTGCTAGCACAGGAAAGGCAGTAATTGACATCGCCGCACCCAAAAATAGGGCAAAGGCTGTAAACGAAACGCTATTATTTGAAACGATGGGATATAGCAGCAGCGCTAGCAAGCTTCCCAGGGAAAACGGTACTAAAATGCTGACGTGAGAAGTTAAAATCGCGATATCTAAATTGTTTTTGAGATACTTCGGATTCAGTTCCAAACCCACCAAGAACATGAAAAATATCAGCCCCACCTCAGATAGCACGTTGAGGAAGGGAACGGCTTCGGCTGGAAAAAGTGCTGTTGCTAAATCTGGTGCAACTAAGCCAAACAGAGAAGGCCCAAGCATAATTCCTGCTACAATTTCTCCAATGACTTGAGGTTGTTTGATAGATCGAAATCCTAAACCGACAAGCCGGGAAAGTGCGATGACAATTAGAACTTCAAGCAGGACGAGAATGGGGATGGGCATGGCATTTTTAGCTTTGAGATTTTTGCGGATCGAGAGAGTACGGCAGTAAAGCCGACAGAATTGCCGATCGAAAAAAATGGATAAAAGCTCGATCGAAGGTAGAAGGCACAAGAGGCGCACCAACAACGCCATTCTCTCACAAGCGAACAAAGGCTTTGGCAAACTTCCACCTGGATTTTTTGTTTTTAAGAAGCGCTTGCAAGTAACTCTAACCGCAGCCTGTGTACCCCGCACCCAACCCGCGCACTAAATCTCACCTCCGGGTGCCAAGCTAACCCTACGGATATCAAATTTGCAGAAAAAGTAGCGCGCGCTGTGATAAACTAGAAAAGTTGTTTAAATTCGCACATCCGGGTTTTCGGGTGTTTCGAGGGCGCAAACCTTCAGAAATACGACCGGGTGGAGGATTAACCCGAATACAGGAGTTAAAAATACAATGCCAGTAGTCAGTTTGGCTCAAATGTTAGAGTCAGGGGTTCACTTCGGACACCAAACCCGCCGGTGGAACCCGAAAATGGCTCCCTACATTTTCACAGAGCGCAACGGGGTTCACATCATCGACCTCGTGCAAACCGCTCAGCTTATGGAAGACGCCTACGAGTACATGAGAGTGGCCTCAGAAAAAGGCAAAAAGTTTTTGTTCGTGGGTACGAAGCGCCAAGCTGCAGGGATTGTAGCCCAAGAAGCTCAACGTTGCGGTGCTTATTACGTCAACCAGCGCTGGCTGGGGGGAATGCTCACCAACTGGACGACGATTAAGTCCCGCGTGGAGCGCCTCAAGGATTTGGAGCGCCGCGAGGAAATCGGCGCCCTCGATTTGCTGCCGAAAAAAGAAGCTTCTGTGCTGCGCCGAGAAATGGCAAAACTCCAGAAATATCTGGGCGGGATTAAATCTATGCGGAAGATTCCCGACGGAGTGGTGTTGGTAGACCAACGCCGCGAGTATAATGCGGTGTTGGAATGCCAAAAGTTGGGAATTCCGATCGTCTCTCTGTTGGACACCAACTGCGACCCGGATTTGGTTGACATTGCGATTCCGGCGAATGACGATGCTATTCGATCGATCAAGCTGATTGTCGGCAAGTTGGCTGATGCCATCTACGAAGGTCGTCATGGTCAGCAGGGCGGTGACTCTGAGGAAGACTACGACTACGAAGGTGGCTACGAAGGCGCTGAATATGATGTCGAAATCGAAGAATTGGATGACCCCAATTATGTAGATCCCGACGAGGCAGACGCTGAAAGCGAAGAAACCGAGAGCTAGTATTGCCCTCGGAATCTGACACCAGGAAATTAAAAATTAAAGATTGAAAATTAAAAATAATTATTATTTTTAGTTGGATATTTTTAATTTTTAATTGTACATGGCCAGAGTCTAAGTCATTAGTATAGTTCTGGCAAAAGCATTAATTGTACCTGTAGCGCCAGAATTAATGCTGGCGCTACAGGTACAAAGTCCGCCATAAGGTAGACTGGGTATTTATTCACTCTTGTCTAATCATTAACATTAAGATTAGTGACTAATGACTGATGACTAATGACTGATGACTAATGACTGATGACTAATGATTAATGACTAATAAGTAATTTTGATTGGGAACTTAAAGAAGATGGCGGACATATCTGCAAAACTTGTTAAAGAACTGCGCGACAAAACCGGCGCGGGCATGATGGACTGCAAAAAAGCCCTCCTTGAAAACGAAGGCGATATCGAAACATCCATTGAGTGGCTGCGGAAAAAAGGTCTGGCTTCGGCAGGTAAAAAAGGTGGACGAGTTGCCTCAGAAGGTATAGTAGGCAGCTACATTCACACGGGCGGCCGCGTGGGAGTGTTGGTGGAAGTTAACTGCGAAACAGATTTTGTTGCCCGCCGCGAAGATTTCCAAGCTTTGGTGCGGAATATTGCGATGCAAATTGCAGCTTGCCCGAATGTGGAATACGTGAAAGTTGAAGATATCCCCGCCGAAATTGTCGAAAGAGAAAAGGCAATTGAAATGGGCAAGGATGACTTGGGCAACAAGCCGGACAACATCAAAGAAAAGATTGTTCAAGGGCGGATTGAGAAACGCATGAAAGAGTTATCTTTGATGGATCAGCCTTTTATTAGAGATCAGAATATCTCTGTGGAAGAGTTGGTGAAACAAACGATTGCCCAAATTGGAGAAAATGTCCAAGTGCGCCGCTTCGTGCGTTTTGTGTTGGGCGAAGGCATTGAAAAGGTAGAAGCTAACTTTGCCGATGAAGTTGCAGCCCAAATGGGTGCTAAATAATCCCCAATTAAGATGGATAATTAAAAATTAAAAATGTGAAAACTTGATTTTTTGCATTTTTAATTTTTAATTTTTACAGGACTTATGGACAGACTATATTTGTAGGGCGTGCAGGACACACCTTACTACAGATAGCGTAAGGATTTAAAAATTGCGTAAATCCTATTTTAATTTTATACGAGAGATATGGTGCGACCAAGAGAGCGAATAGAGCAAGATTTGGCAGGACTCGAAGAGGCTTTAGCAGCCTTGACTTTGGAGTTTCGCAGTACCTACGAAGGTTATTTAACTGCGTTGGGACAAGCGGTGCGGCAGCAGTTAATTTTGGCTTGCTATCACCTTTGTACTCAAGCAGTACCGGAGTCGTTTCTCAAGTTGTCCTTTGACGGGCGGCAAAAAATGCAGCAGTCTGTAAGGGGTTTGGCTGCGGCATCGGAGGAAAAATTGCGATCGCTGGTGATTGAACCAGCAGCCGAGGAAGAGGAAGACGAAGAGGAAGACGAAGAGGAAGACGAAGAAGAGGAAGACGAAGAGGAAGACGAAGAAGAGGGAGAAGACGAAGAGGAAGACGAAGAGGAAGAAGAGGGAGAAGACGAAGAAGACGAAAAGAGAAAAAACGAAATTTCCGCCATTAACTATCTATTTTCAGTGGCAAATTACCAGTTGCCAACTACCAATTCCCCGGAAAGCTTGGCGCGCTGGCAAAATAGTATTGAAAAGTCGATCGCCCATATTATCAAGCTGCTTTCTCGCGACACCAACCGCTTGCTGCAACAGTCGGGAATCTTGCCCAGTCATTTGCCAGAACCTTTTCTAGAAGCTGCTTCTCAAGCAGAATTGTCCGGCGACAGCGTTGCCGGCCCACCTAACTTATTAAACTTAATCATTGAAACCGATGCCTCATCAGCATCGCGAAAATTGGCAGAAATATCGGGTACTAAGGCGTTGCACATTACAGCGATTAAACTGCGGCTGTCGGAAATAGAGTTTGCTGATGCGGGAACCTCGGCTTGGCGCCAGCAAATTCGCAACCTCTCTGTAAAGCTGAACTCGCTAGGCCGCGATTACCAGAAAAAGCAGCGGGAACTAGCTGTGGTGGAGGCTGAGTCGGCTTGGCGATCGAGTTGGTTTGAAGATTAGTCCGTTGTCAGTTGTTAGTTGACAGTTGACAGTTGTCAGTTGACAGTTGTCAGTTGACAGTTGTCTGGAATTCTTGAGCTATGATTAATAACTAATGACTAATGACTAATGACTAATGACTAATGACTAATGACTGATGACTAATTACTAATGACTGATGACTAATAATCAACCCGAATGGCAGCGATTGCAAAAAGCTCTTTCAGTAGAAGCCGATCGCGGATTTAACGACATCCAAGGCAGTCAATACCGCTTCAGCGAGTTTCTCGGTCTGAGTTTAAGACAGCTTGCAGTTGCAGTGGCGGCTTCTTCGCGCGATCGAGCCAGACAACTAGCTGCTGAATTTGACATCTACCCTCAGAAAGATCTCGAACAGCGCCAACATTCGATCGCCATTACGGTCAGTTTTTTGAGGCAAATGGAGCAAGTTTGGGAACAAGAAACTCGCCACCAGCAAGAACAAGCAGAACAGGTCAGACCCGCAAACGCTAACGCTTCTGAACCAACCGCCCCAGCACTTTCCGTTCCCCGAACTGCACCCCTGAGTACAGCACCCCCACCGCCCAGCCTGACTCTCGACCAACAGTTAACCCGCGTCACCGGCATCGGCCCTGCCAACGGCAACCGCTTGGCAAAACTGGGTTTATACACTGTATATGACTTGCTTTACTACTATCCCCGCAACCACATCGACTATGCAAAGCAAGTACAAATTCGCGAGCTAGTAGCCGGGGAAACTGTCACTTTAATCGCAGAAGTAAAGCGCTGTAATTGCTTTTCTAGTCCTAAGAATAAGAAATTAACCATATTAGAAGTAATTTTAAAAGACCGCACCGGAGAAATAAAAATAAGTCGTTTTTTTGCAGGGCCTCGCTACAGCAATCGCGGCTGGCAAGAATTCAAAAAGCGCGAGTATTGTACAGGTGCGGTGCTGGCAGCTTCGGGGTTGGTGAAGCAGGGTAAATATGGAATTACTTTAGAAAATCCTGAGTTAGAAGTATTAGACGACTCCGGCGGTGCGATCGAATCAATGAAAGTCGGCCGCCTGATACCTGTTTATCCGCTGACGGAGGGGGTGGATGCTGGTTCGGTGAGGCGATCGATTTTGGCTGCAATGCCGGCGGTGAAAATGTTGCCAGAATCGCTACCAGAGGATTTGCGCGAGCGTTACGGTTTAATGGGTTTAGCCGATGCCGTGACTAATATTCACTTTCCGCTCGATCGAGATTGTTTGGCCGCCGCCCGCCGCCGCTTAGTTTTTGACGAATTTTTCTACCTGCAATTAGGACTTTTAAAGCGCCGGCAAACCCAAAGGAAAGCTCAAGCTAGCGCAGTCATCATTCCTACTGGCAAATTGATCGAACATTTTTACGAAATCTTGCCTTTTGCCTTGACTAATGCTCAGGAAAGAGTAATTAACGACATCCTCAACGATTTAGCTTCGTCGCAACCGATGAACAGATTAGTGCAAGGCGATGTCGGTGCTGGCAAAACAGTAGTCGCCGTAGTGGCAATGCTAGCAGCAATTCAATCCGGCTATCAAGCAGCTTTGATGGCGCCGACAGAAGTTTTAGCAGAACAGCACTACCGCAAACTGGTAGGTTGGTTTAACTTGATGCACTTGTCTGTCGAACTGTTAACTGGTTCCACAAAAGTAGCAAAGCGCCGGGAAATTCACAGCCAGTTAGAAACCGGAGAATTGCCAGTTTTAGTGGGAACTCACGCGCTGATTCAAGATACGGTGAATTTCCATAAATTGGGTTTGGCGGTAATTGACGAACAGCACAGATTCGGTGTGCAGCAGCGTGCTAAATTGCAGCAAAAAGGCGAGGCTCCCCACGTTTTGACCATGACGGCAACTCCCATTCCCCGGACGCTGGCGCTGACGCTGCACGGGGATTTAGATGTGAGTCAAATTGATGAACTCCCCCCGGGTAGGCAGGCGATTCAAACCACTGTACTATCTGCCAAAGAACGCAGCCAAGCTTACGATTTGATTCGGCGAGAAGTGGCGAGCGGGCGTCAAGTTTATGTGGTGCTGCCGCTGGTGGAGGAGTCGGAAAAGTTGGACGTGCGATCGGCAATTGAGGAAAAAGAAAAACTAGAAAAAAGTGTATTCCCTGAGTTTAAAGTGGGTTTGCTCCACGGCAGGATGAGCAGTGCTGATAAAGATGAGGCAATTACTAAGTTTCGAGACAAAGAAACTGATATTTTAGTATCTACTACTGTGGTTGAAGTAGGGGTGGACGTGCCGAATGCGACGGTAATGCTGATTGAAAATTCTGAGCGTTTTGGACTGTCGCAACTGCACCAGTTGCGGGGTCGAGTTGGTCGGGGCAGCAACCGTTCTTATTGTTTGTTAATGCCCGGTTCCAAGACGGCGGAAGCTATGCAGAGAATGAAGGTTTTAGAACAATCTCAAGATGGCTTTTTTATTGCGGAAATGGACATGAGATTGCGCGGGCCAGGTCAGGTTTTGGGAACTCGGCAGTCGGGTTTGCCGGATTTTGCTTTGGCGAGTTTGGTGGAGGATCAGGAGGTTTTGGAGTTGGCGAGGGCGGCGGCTCAAATGGTAATTGAGAATGATGAAAGTTTGAATCAGTGGCCGGTGGTGCGGGATGAGTTGGAGCGGCGATATCAGCGGATGATGAGTGGGTCGATTTTGACTTAGACGGCGGTTGAAACCGCGTCTACAAAAACGAAGTCCGCCTCCGCCGACTGAATAAAATAGCGCAATTTAAATCGCCCGGTCTTCAACCTGCGGAGGCAGGTTTTGTTTGTGTAGAAGCGGTTTCAACCGCCCGGTCTTCTCTGACCAAAGAAACCGGGTTTTTCAGCTTTGTCTGGGTTATTTTTATGAATTATCATGGTTCAAGCACTTATTGACCCAAGAATCCTTCGCAGGAATGACGAGGAAGTGTCAAAATTAAGATAGTCCTGCCAGAAACAGGGGAAAGAAAATCTAGCCTGTACTGGCGCCTAAGGCAACATTGATTCCTCGCTGGTTACGCTTGCAGGTGGTCGCCGACGGTTCGTCGCATTTAATCTCAACAGTAATTATGAAAGATCTCACTCGTTATCGAAATATCGGCATCTTCGCCCACGTAGATGCTGGCAAGACCACCACAACAGAAAGAATCCTGAAACTGACAGGTAAAATCCACAAAATAGGTGAAGTTCACGAAGGCGCGGCGACTACTGACTTCATGGAACAGGAGCAAGAACGCGGTATTACGATTCAGTCCGCTGCTACTACCTGCTTCTGGAACGAGCATCAGCTCAACATCATTGATACTCCGGGACACGTCGATTTTACGATCGAGGTTTACCGTTCTTTGAAGGTTCTCGATGGTGGCATCGGTGTGTTCTGCGGTTCGGGTGGAGTGGAACCGCAATCTGAAACCAACTGGCGCTACGCTAACGATTCCAAAGTGGCTCGCGTCATCTACATCAACAAGCTCGATCGCACTGGTGCAGATTTTTACCGGGTTGTCAAGCAAGTTGATAAAATCCTCGCAGCTAAACCGATGGTGATGGTATTGCCGATCGGCATAGAAGAAAAGTTTTGCGGCGTAGTCGATTTGCTGACCCGCAAAGCCTGGATCTGGGATGACTCCGGCGATCCCATGAACTATACAATTAAAGATGTCCCCGCCGATATGGTCGATGATGTCGAAACTTGGCGCGAACAGTTGATCGAACTGGCCGTGGAGCAAGACGACGCTCTGATGGAACAATATCTCGAAGGCAATGAGCCGAGTATTGATGACCTCAAGCGCTGTATTCGCAAAGGTACTCGCGATCGGGCATTTTTCCCCACCTACTGCGGCTCATCGTTTAAGAATAAGGGCGTGCAGTTGGTTCTCGATGCCGTAGTTGACTACCTGCCAAACCCGATGGAAGTCACACCGCAGCCAGAAGTCGATCTCGATGGCGAGGAAACCGGCGAGTTTGCGATCGTCGATCCCAACCGACCATTGCGGGCACTCGCGTTTAAGATCATGGACGATCGCTACGGTGCTTTAACGTTCACGCGCCTATACTCCGGTAAGTTGTCCAAGGGCGACACCGTACTCAACACCGCCACAGGCAAAACCGAGCGCATCAGCCGTTTGGTGGAAATGCACGCCAACTCTCGCGAAGAAATTGAATCCGCGCAAGCAGGGGACATTGTGGCGATCGTCGGCATGAAAAACGTCCGCACCGGACACACCATCTGCGACCCCAAAAATCCCGCAACCCTAGAGCCGATGGTATTCCCCGATCCCGTTATTTCGATTTCGGTCAAACCGAAACAAAAAGGCGGCGAAGAAAAAATGGGAGCAGCCCTCACCAAGATGGTACAAGAAGACCCATCCTTCCACATGGTGACGGATCAAGAAAGCGGCGAAATGATTCTCAAGGGGATGGGCGAGTTACACCTCGACATCAAAGTAGACATTCTCAAGCGCACCCACGGCATAGAAGTAGAAGTAGGCGAACCACAAGTAGCCTACCGCGAGTCGATTACCAAGCGCCTCGAAGACGAATACACCCACAAAAAGCAATCAGGTGGTTCGGGTCAATTTGCCAAAATCGGCTACGTGATCGAGCCTGGTGAGGTGGGAAGTGGCTTCCAGTTTGAGTCAAAAGTGACCGGTGGTAGCGTGCCGAGAGAATATTGGCCAGCGGTCGAAAAAGGCTTTGAAAGCTGCATCGACAAAGGCGTCTTGGCCGGATTCCCCTGCCTAGACTTGAAATTCACGCTTCTAGAAGGCGGTTTCCACCCCGTTGACTCGTCAGCGATGGCCTTTGAAATTGCTGCCAAAGCGGCCTATCGGCAGTCTTTGCCGAAAGCTGGGCCTCAGTTGCTCGAACCGATTATGAATGTCGATGTATTCACTCCAGATGATTACATGGGCGACGTGATCGGCGACCTCAACCGCCGCCGGGGGATGATGAAATCTCAGGAGACAGGACAAACAGGAGCGCGGATCAAGGCAGATGTGCCGTTGAGCGAAATGTTTGGTTACATTAGCGACTTGCGTACCATGACATCTGGGCGCGGACAGTTCTCGATGTCCTTCTCGCACTATGCTCCTTGTCCGAGCAACATCGCGGAAGAAGTGATTAAGGCGGCAAAAGAACGTCAAGCTGCGAAGTAGTTCATTTGACTCCTGGTAGGTGCTATCTGGAGTCAAACAGAAAAATTAGATCCCCGCTTTTTGAAGAAATCGGGGATCTAATTTTTGTAAACTATCGGTTAGAATAAGGCAACAAAACATATTAGATAGTAGAACCACGAGCAGACTTCAACAACATCTTGATTTCTTCAAGACTAAATGGTGGTAAACGACGATGAATCATAGCGTGACAATTTGGACAAACAGGACGCAAATCTTTTATAGGATCAATTTCATATTCTTCTGCAATCTCTGAAATGGGTCGTAGATGATGAACATGAATGAAACCTTTTCCCAGTTGCCCAAAAGCTCTGCCAAAATCGAAATCACAAATAAAGCAACTTGAACCGTAAAAATCAATACATTTTTGCCGAGCTTTAGGCTCTCGTTCATAGGCGTTGACTGAAACTTGCCGTACTGCCCCCTCACGAAATGTTTGTACTGCATCTACTTCATCAGGAAAGAATCTAGTAGTAGTTACAGATTCCTGAACCTGAAGCGGACTTTGCCAATCCCACAAACATTTTACGTAGTCCTCAAAACGATCTTCCTCACCAAGAAACACATTCATTGCAGCACGAAAGATCGCAAAGAGTGCGACAAAGTTATTAATCACTGGCTGAGCTGCATCTAGGTCTTTAATAGGAAAAACTAGGGATGGACTCTGAATATAAGTACCATTCCAACCTCCTTCATGAATTAATTGCAGCTTTTTAATGAACTCATCATACTCTAACTTTCCATCTTCTTCCGGTGCAATAGTATCAGAGTAAATATAATATTCACCCTGATTCAAAATCCTAGTAACATCTTCCACATGGTTCTTCAAAACTTGGACAATCGGATTGCCTTCTAGCCCTCTGCATCCAAAAAAATTCACATACAAACTATCAGAAGTACACTCGAACCTCTGTTGGAAATACCAAGTTTTTGTTCCTTTTATAGTCAAGCCAGCGGTTACTATTTCCACAGGCTTGGTTTTTTTGGCTCCAGAGCGATGGGCTGGTGTAGTCACTATTCGACAATCTGAGAGTACATCTGTGCCATAAACTTGGTGAATTAGGTCACAAGCTTGTTTAATAGACCTCTTGCGAAAGTCTTAGGAGATCGCTAGTTTGTCTTCCAAGAAAGTTCATAATTAGGGCTTGCTGAATAATCGCTCGCACATCAAGAATAAGAGCGATCGATATATTCAAGCTCGATTAAAGATAAGTT
>NZ_JAUBQW010000093.1:0-26182 GCF_036701485.1 Microcoleus sp. Pol11C3
GATTTAACCACTCAAAAACATTAAACATTTTAGCACTTGATTAGATAAAGTTATCACCACAAGTTCTGAAGAGCCTTATAAAGAGCTTTTAAGCCCACTTATCATTCATCTTACTGAACCACGTTGGCGAGAAGTGTTTTTGCTAGTGGCTGAGATGTTGATGCCTGCCGATGAGCTGTTACGGTTGATAAAAGAATCTATTGATAGGTTACTAGAAAATCAGATTTTTCAGGATTTTCTTCAATGGTTAGATGAGAAATCTACTCAGGTTAAAGAAGTTGAAAATGTTCGGTATAAATTAGCAAGTATTCGAGCTGTTTACTTTGACCTGGCTTTAGAACTGAATGATGGCAATTACTTTTATACCGAATACTTTGAGAAGACACTCGCTTACGCTATCGACCCCGCTATTAACGACAACCTCGACTCTGCACTCGACCTCGACTTTAAACTATACCAGGCTTTACGCTTTGAGAATTTCTATAACACTTTTTGGTATAGTATTCCCTCCTCGTTAAACCTACCCTTAGACCTTGACTTAGCTAATAATCACCTCAACTTTCTTATTCATAGCACCCCAAACCCCGAATTACAGTATAAATTGCAAGAGCTTAAAGACTGTATTGTTGAGCCAGAAGCTGATTTTGAGCGCCGCCAGCAAAGATGGAAAGTTCACCGTTTCACTTGGATGAAGCAATTAAGAGATATGATGATAAAGTATCGTAATATTGGTCATAACTGGCTGTTTAACAAGGAGCAAATAAAACTACTCAAGCAGTATTATGAAGCTAATAAACTACTTTGGGAATGTCTAGCTATTAGCAATGTCTCCGTAGAAGTCCGATCGCACATCGAAGACAACCTATTTTACCCCTTGATTCCTCGCTCCCCTAGCAAAAACAGGGGAAAAGATGCTCAAGCTGACGGGGTTGTCACTCCGTCAGAGCCAAGTCTCAATTTCCCGATGCCCGATGCCCGATGCCCGATGCCCGATTCCTACATTTCCTGCATCAGCCGCAAATAATTCTGCCGCATCTGCGTCATATTTTCCATCATTCTATTAGCCATATCTTTCTCAACATCGCTCATTTGCTGCCAAAATAAAGCCGATCGCCTCGCCATAATTGCTTCTTCCCATAGCATCTCCAAAAGTTGCGCCGCCATTGGGTTTTCAGCATCGATAATCCCACACAATTGCTCGAAGGCGCGGTTGGCTTCGGTGTGAGTGCTAACATCCTGAACCAGGGTTAGGCATTTCTTGAGTTGGACGATCGGGTTTTCAGAAGAGTAAGCCATAATTTCACTAAGATAAGCGACAAAATTTACACTGATACCTTTGACATTACTAGAGTTGTGACACAGCCGTAGAGTTCCCTACATACCACCGCCAAGGCAAATCAATTCCTTGAGAAATCCCGATCCGCGTAGTTTGCACAAAATTTATTGTACCCTCCTCCACAGCTTGCTGAAAGTGCTCGCTCCGGTGTTCCAAGCGCAGCGGTTGGCCTGCACCCAAGGGAAAACCGCTTAAAGTTCGATCAATTTCAAGTACCTTACACAGTTTCCCAGGCCCGGCGGCGAGGCGCGATCGCTTCTTATCGGGAATTCCAGCGAACCCCTTGGGAACTACATCTACCTGCAAAGCTCGAATCAGTACAGCACTAGCAACTCCCTCTGCATCCGTCACCACGTTAAAACAGTGATACATCCCATAGATTAAGTAAACGTAGCTCATACCCGGAGGCCCGAACATCACCTCATTGCGAGAAGTGCGCTTTCGGTAAGCGTGACAAGCCGGATCTCCTGGGCCGTAAGCTTCGGTTTCGACAATCATTCCCCGAATTGTCTCGCCGTCAGGAAACTGCCGCACCAGAGTACAGCCCAGCAAATCTGGCGCTACGCTGGTAGATGGCCGCGCCAGCCAAAAAGATTCTACAATCTGAGTATTTGCACTCACTCAACAACAGCAGGTAAATTATGGACGTTAAGTTAGTTTTAGCAGTCTTGACAGCAGTTTTCACCGTTTGCTGTCTGTTCTTCGGTACAAAAAACGGATTTTACGATACTGACAAGTATCACGGTAACGGTTCTGCTCACTAATTTTAGGCGTGCAGTTAGTTGCTTTAAAAAACCGCTGCCTGTTGGTCAGGCAGCGGTTTTCTTTCTATTTAATCGATTTAAACAGTATTTGCTAGTCTTACTAAGGATGAATTTTGCCATTTGGCATTTGAGCTTCTTGGAAGCTAGCATTCGAGAAGTCAGCGCATCCCATGAGGTTAAAACGCATTGTCGCTCCTCGATCCGTTGCTTTCATATTGAAACCAACTACTGCATTTTCTGGGTTATTCTGTTCTGGAACAGCGATGACATTAAAATCCATATTTGCTTCTTTTTCCTTAGCCTCAAGGTTGAAAGTGATGCCAGCACAGCCCAAATCAGCTCCCGTCAGGTTGGCTCTATTTAAGTTGGCATTTTTGAGGTTGGCATTGGCCAATTTTGCACCTGATAAGTTAGCACCTTCTAGGTTGGCTCCCTGCAAGTTGACTCCTTGCAAGTCTAATCCTTTTAGGTTAGCATTGCTGAAATTGCATTCGGGACACTGTTTTGTTTGCAGCAATTCCTTGACTTGGTTTTGTTGATTTGAAAAATTTAGATATTTTACCGCAGTAAATACAACTGCGATGGACAATCCAGCAGTAAATAAATTCTTTAATTTCATAAATATCCGAAAAGCTTCGGGGGCTTTCTATCGCGGTTAATAGATTTCTACAATAGTGCGATCGACCTCTCCAGAATTCCCACGAAAAAATTGCAGGCATCTCCGACAAGCAGTCAGGCGCAATTAAACACCGCCAGACTTATAAATCCCGCCCCCTTTCCTTGGCCAGTGCTGCTTTGAGCTTCGGACTCGTCCCTTCCGTCTGCTTAACTTTGCTTTGAGCAGTCCACAAACGGAATTTATTGTTACCCGAAGGCGCGCATTGGCATATACCTGCGGACTGAAATAAAAGAAACTTTATTTATATCCCTGGAAAGAGGAAATTTTCCAGAAACTTGAGGATAATTAATATACAAACGCAATACTGTAGCTGCGCTGTTAAGTTCTCAGCAACTACTTTTTTTCAAAATTGCTTTGAGAAATTAATTTACTTACAAAACTGTTGGCAGCAGCTCAGGTTCCTCAACCTCGCCAGAACACACCACCTATAATCCCGACAATTCGGAGCGGCAATGAACACAATCAAATCCGAACCCAAAAGATCGCGCTTCATGGCTCTGCTGCTGACAACGCTGCTGACCTTTCCGTTTATGAGTGCTTGCGGTTCTAGCCAGCAAAATTCCGCTCCCCCGCCTCCTGTTGACAACACTCGCGCTGGAGGAGTACAAACTAATCGCCGCCCCACTCCTACGCCACAAGCGAAAAAAGGACTGAATAATGCTCAAAAAGTAGGGATTACTTTAGTCGGAGCCGCCGCCCTTTACTACCTCTACCGCCAGCACCAAAACAAGCAAGAACAAGCAAAAGGACCGCAGGGAAAATATTACCTTTCCAAAAACGGTCGCGTTTACTACCGCGATGCCCAGAATCGCCCTCACTACGTAACGCCCCCGCCTGAAGGAATTAAAGTTCCGGAGTCCGAAGCAGCGCGTTACCGCGAATTCCAGGGGTACAACAACCAAAATACCGGTCGTGACCTTACTAGCTTGCCGGAAGCGACAGCTCCAGTTCCGGCACAGTAGCGTAACCATTTGCGATTTTAGATGGCCAGTTCCGTGATTTTGAATTAAATCTAGGATTCCCAATCTAAAACAGTCGTTTTTCAACACATAAAAAAGAGGAACTTTATCATGGTAGACGGATTTTTGCGGAAGTTAAAAGATGCGATCGTCGGGCCAGACAGCGAGCAAGTCGATCCTGACGGCAATTACGAAGATGCCTCAAATCCCGGACAGTTCGGCAACGTGACCCCTGCCAGCGAAGACCCCTACGGCGACCCGGCAGACTACGCGGATGCGGGACAGTTCGGCAACGTGACCCCTGCCAGCGAAGACCCCTACGGCGACCCGGCAGACTCGTACGTAGCGGATGCGGGACAGTTCGGCGACGTGAGTCCGGCGAGCGAAGACCCCTACGGCGACCCGGCAGATGAAGAAGGCTTTAGTTAACTCAGTTGGCTATAAAAATTACCTGGTAAGCAACAGCACCCCTACGGGGGTGTTTTTTTTGTCAGTTCTTTGGCTAGTTATCAAAAATGGAGAGGGTGGGATATCTATTTTTCGGTGAGATACTTTGCTAGCTCAGAAATTTCACCGGCGCGCTGCCAGTCGGCTTGTCCGCGTCGCACTTTTGTTCGAGCTGTGATTTTCTGAACTTCCCATAGTTGTAATCTGGTATACGGCCCCTCGGCTTCACCGGATCGAAATACATACCATTCGCAAATTTCGGGAGCCGCTTGTCTGGCAGGTTTCACTCGTTGTTCTACTGGGTTGGAAGTCGGTGAGGTGGATTTCTGATTCATTTTCAGTAGCCACACACCCATGAAACCAAATAGACCAAGCACCCCTGCCCCAACGCCAAACATTACAACGGGAGAAGTCGGACTATATTTCTCCGGTACGGGCGTAGTTGGAGAAGGTGTCGGAGATGGAGTTGATGTTGTGTCGTAGCTGCGGTTCCTGGGGTAATAGCGATCGCCGCTGCGAGTCCTTTTCCCTTTTTTTGCAGCTTCAACTGGAACAGAAATTGCTGTGGCAGCCAAAGCTCCACCTAAGAACAGCAGCATTTTTCGGCGTGGCATTTTAGTAGAATGATTCATGTTCTGAGAAGTGATAGGGGTATCAATATTTTCTCAGAACGCCAGACCAAGCGAATATCACAAAACCCTTAGCGCGAAAATTGAGCGGAAAACGGCTTTTCTTGATATGTGATTAACCTAAAATCCTTTGCAGACAAGGAAATTTTTTCAACGGAGAGGGTGGGATTTGAACCCACGGAACCTTGCGGTTCACCTGATTTCAAGTCAGGCGCATTCGACCACTCTGCCACCTCTCCGGGCGCATACATTAATTTATCATACCAGCAATTGTCTCTAACTACAAATAGCCGCAGATTCAGCGCCCCGATAAAGAATTTGTTCTAAGGCCACCGCGAAATCTGCCCCCAGCCAAACTAGAGACACTTCCGACACTGCTCCATTTTCCAGCAGGACGATCGAGAAATTCCGCAGTTTCGAGCACTCTCTCTCGACAATTCGCGGTACGCTGGCCGCATTCAAATAAACGGTACCCTCCGCACTCACCTCCAGCGACCTCCGCAACTCCTGCTTCGTGTGCCGCAGTTTGTGGTGCATATGACCAAAAGTTACCAGCGGTATGTGCTTTCCTGTGGTACGAGTTCGATCGATCGCCTCCGCAAAATCCGGATCGCCCCAATCCCCACCCAGCGGCTTCCAATCTCGCCCGCAGGGGTCTTCAGGAGCCTCTCCCAACCCCGTCGGGCCCGTGTGACCCAAAAAAATCACATTTTCGCAATCGGCATCCGCCGCAGCTTCTGCAATGCGTCGCGCTGACTCTTCAAAACTCTCTACCCCAAACCACTCCGAGTAAAAATCCCCGTACTTCCACTCCGAGCCACCCCAAGTAAACGGGCGGCTTCCCACCACAGTTACGCCCAATTCAGGAAAATCCCGTTTCCCGTAACCGACGTGAGCTTCTCCCATTAAATCTAACTGCTGTTTTACCCAATTTTCTTGAGTGCGATCGTAAGGGCACTGACTGCGGCCCCACTCCGTCGCCGTGTACCAAGCATCGTGGTTCCCAAAAACCGCTGCTTTCGGAATGTCCAATTGGGCGATCGCCCGCACCACCTCCACCGACTCATTGCCAAAATCCCCCACAAACAGCACCAAATCAACCCCCAGATGCTTCAGGGCCTCGCCGTCTTCAGGTTCCCAGCGATCGTGAACATCCCCCACCACCGCAATTTTGATAGATTTAGCTTTGTTCATTTCATTTGTTATGTGCGATCGATCCCTAGCCCCTTCTTACTCAGCATAAGAAACAGCGACCAATTTTTGCACTCTCCCGCAGCATATTTTGGATTTTAGATTGGAGATTTTAGATTGGCTCCACTGAACAGCCAGCACTTTTTGGTGAATTCAACTATAATTCAAAATACACTTTAGCTGTCTTCGCCACCTTCCCCGGAATATTCTAACTGTGTTTACCACCGCACCTGCTCCGAACTTTACTCAAACCCGACTGCCCCACGACTTGTTTGCAGCAATTAACGCCCTCAAACAAGAGTTAAACGCCGTCATTCTCGCCCACTACTACCAAGACTCCGATATTCAAGACATCGCAGACTTCATTGGCGACTCCCTAGAACTTGCCCGCAAAGCCGCCAACACCAGCGCCGATGTCATAGTTTTTGCCGGAGTTCATTTCATGGCCGAAACCGCAAAAATTCTCAATCCCGACAAATTAGTATTGTTGCCAGACTTAAATGCTGGGTGTTCCCTCGCCGACAGTTGCCCTCCCGAAGCCTTTGCAGCTTTCAAAGCCGATCGACCAGGACATTTGGTAATTTCCTACATTAATTGTACCGCCGCCATTAAGGCAATGAGCGATATAATTTGCACCAGTTCTAACGCGGTTAAAATTGTCAACCAAATTCCCGAAAATCAGCCGATAATTTTTGGGCCCGATCGCAATCTTGGCCGCTACGTCATGGAACAAACCGGCAGAAACATGGAGATTTGGCAAGGAGCTTGCATCGTCCACGAAAACTTCTCAGAAAAAAAGATAGTTCAACTCAAAATCGAAAATCCCGAAGCCGAAATAATTGCCCACCCAGAATGCGAACCTCCCGTGCTGCGCCACGCCAATTATATCGGCTCCACCACTGCTTTGCTCAAATATTCTCAATCCAGTTCCAGCCAAGCTTTTATTGTCGCGACTGAACCGGGAATCATTCACCAAATGCAAAAGCAAGCTCCGCACAAACGATTCATCCCGGCTCCTTCAACCAATAATAACTGCGCTTGCAACGAATGCCCGCACATGAGATTAAATACATTGGAAAAATTGTATCTATCCCTAAAAAATCAAACCCCTGAAATTACCATGCCCCAAGAGCTGCAACTAGCCGCCTTGAAACCAATCCAGCGAATGCTAGAAATGAGCTAACCGTCAATCACTAATTTTCGGTTAACCTATTTTAGGGTAAATTGGGTGCGACGATTAACTTAAGTCACCAACAAACAAATATTAAACCGCGCCCAACCCACCACTATTAGACTGGCATTGCACTCAATCGCAGACAATCTACAAATTATCTGCGTTTATCTGTGTTTATCTGCTTAAAATCTGCGGTTGAGCGGCTCGCTCGAAGATTTATGCAAGAACTATTATCTAAAATCTCAAATGGTATGATTCCAGAAAAACTGATTGTTTTCACCCGCTATCCCGAACCGGGAACAACCAAAACTCGACTAATTCCGGTGCTGGGAAAAACAGGCGCTGCCAATCTTCACCGCTTGATGGCCCAAAAGGCGATCGCCCGCGCGCGCGCTCTCCAAAACTCCCGTCAATTATCAGTAGAAATTCATTACACAGGCGGCAGCCCACAACAGATGCAAGACTGGTTGGGAACCGATGTTATTTATCAAAATCAAACAGACGGCGATTTGGGCGCAAGAATGACAGCAGCGTTTCAAAAGTCTTTTAATTCAGGGGTTGAGAAAACTGCAATTATCGGCACTGATTGTCCTGGTTTGAAAGCAGAAATCATGGCACAAGCTTTTGAGGAACTGAGCCAGCACGATTTAGTTTTGGGCCCGGCAAAAGACGGAGGTTATTATCTGATCGGGCTGCGGCGAGCGATACCGGAATTGTTCGGGGGCATTCACTGGGGAACCAGTGAAGTATTTGCTTGTACGCGGGCGATCGCCCAAAAGCTAGACCTCAATATTGCTTATCTTCCCACTCTTGCAGATATCGATCTACCAGAAGACCTCCTCGGTTTAGATATTAATATATTGAAATAACTAAAGTCTATTTAAGGTGTTTCAAACATTAGTAACTATCATATTTTAATTATATAAAACTACTTGATTCTGAAACCAGAAGGTCATAATATAGTAATTGTATTTGTCTAACCAAATGCTGAATATCAGTAGTGGTTAGACAGCGCTTGGGACAATAGTCCCAGGCGCGAGAAAAAGCCAAAAATTAGCAAATAAATGAGCAACTAACAGCTCTGCTTTGTAGGAAACCCGCCCTGCCAGATGAAAGCCCAATATAGGCGCGGGCCCGGCGTAAAAAATTAGCAACTAACAGCTCTGTTTTGTACAAAACTAGCCCTCCCATCTTAAGACCCAATGTAGGGGCGAGCTCGGCGTAAAAAATTGGCTAAATAACAGATAAGCTTTGTACAAAACCCGCCCTCTCTCACGGGCTGCTTAATTCTGTATGTCGCCAGAAAATCCCTATCTCAAAATTTCCATTATCATTCCAGTCTTAAACGAAGCACCTACAATTGCCCCAGTCATCTCCACCGCCCTTGAGGCCAAAAATGTCGAAATAATTGTCGCCGACGGCGGCAGCAGCGACGGTACAGCAGATATAGCAAAATCTTTGGGCGTCCGAGTTATCTCCTCCGCCCCAGCCCGCGCCACCCAAATGAATGCAGGTGCCGCCGCTGCTACTGGAGATATCCTGCTGTTTCTCCACGGAGACACTCTTTTGCCTCGCGGGTACGACTCTTGCGCGCGTCGGGTACTAGCTAACCCGTCTGCTGTAGCAGGCGCCTTTGAACTCAAGATTGACGCCCGCAGGCTCTGTCTGCGGCTGGTAGAGACAGGGGTAAACTGGCGATCGAACTTTCTCCAAATGCCCTACGGCGACCAAGCCATTTTCCTCCAAGCAGCTACCTTTGACAAAATCGGCGGTTTTCCCGACTTGCCCCTCATGGAAGACTTTGAATTCGTGCGCCGGTTGAAAAAACAAGGCCGCATTGAAATCGTACCCCAGCCTGTGCTGACCTCCGCCCGTCGCTGGCATCAGCTTGGGATCATCAAAACCACCGCCATTAATCAAATAGTAATCATCGCTTATTTCCTGGGAGTGTCGCCCGATCGACTCGCTTTCTGGTATAAGAGGCAAAAGAAAAATTCTTCCAAAAACTAAAGAATAGTGAACTTTTCTAAAGCTCGCCGTTAATTATGTAAATAGGAAACACCTCCCTGCGTAAAATATGACTTGAACGCCTCAACTTTATTAAACTGCGAGGACAAACAGAATATGGCCGATCCCAGAGATGCAGAGCTTATTAAACCCTTTAACGGCGACCCCTTCACGGGTCATCTAGCAACTCCCATCAGTGCTTCTGATTTCACAAAAGCATTCATTGGGAACTTGCCCGCTTACCGCAAAGGACTCTCGCCCCTAATTCGAGGCCTAGAAATCGGTTTGGCACATGGTTATTTCCTCGTCGGCCCCGAAATCGTCTTCGGACCCCTGCGGGATTATCCAGAAGCAGCTAATCTCGGGGGATTGTATACAGCCCTCGTCTTAGTTCTGCTGGGCACACTAGGTATGTCTGCTTACGGTTTAGTCTCTTTCAAACAAGACAACACCAGCTACCCTAGCGCTAATCCCATGACCCCTGATTCCCTCAGAAATGCTGAGGGGTGGAGCCAGCTTACCGGGGGTTTCTTCATTGGTGGAATGGGTGGTGTCTTTGTTGCCTACTTCTTACTCGAAAACTTTAACGGCGTTGATGCCATTTTCCGGGGTTTAGTCAACAATTAGACTCGACTCCCAAATATCCCTGTTGGAACACACTAACTTTAGTTTGGAGAATTTGATATGACAGGTTCCTACGCTGCCTCTTTCTTGCCTTGGATTTTGATTCCCCTAATTACCTGGGTGATGCCGGTTGTGGTAATGGGTTTGTTGTTTATCTACATTGAAAGCGACGCCTGATCCTTACCCCTAAAGTAGGACCTAAGTTGGAAAGCCCAAGTAAGACGATTGACGAACAATTGTTCTGACATTTCTAGATAAATCTAGGGAAAATCAGCAAAAATTGTTTTGAGATTGCTGGCTATCAGAAAACTTAGTTTCTTTACCCCATCCCCAGAATTTATCTGTGGAGCAATCTTTCAGTTTTCTTCCTTCAAAACTCGTAATTGCAAAAAAATCCTCTGTCGGCAGGCAGAGGATTTTTTTGCAAAGAAGACAAATCATCCTCTCAGAGCACACAAATTGCCAAATTCTAAGCCACAATTGTTATGGAAACCTACTAATGAGGAGACAGCGATGCAATTTCCCCCCGCACGCCGAATCTTAGCTCCATTTCTGATCTCGGTACTTCTGCTGGTGACCGCCTGCGGTCAAACCCAAGCCCCCTCCCGCTGGGACAAAGCTCAGCAGGAAAGCACCCAAAAAGGTGCTAAAGCCAAGCAGACAACGGCTGACAAATCAAGTGCTACTAATCAAAACCTTCCCAAGAAGGCAGTTGCAGGCGGTAAATTAAATAAATACTTCCCGGCTTCTGGTAGTGGATTCGATCGCGTCTTCGCTCAAGAAAAATCCGGTTTTGCTGAAGCTAAGCTGAACAAAGGCGGTAAAAATGTCGCGATGCTCTCGATTAACGACCTCGCCGGCAACCCCTCGGCAAGTGCAAAATTTAAGCAAAGTACCAAGCAAATCAGCGGCTATCCCGCTGTTAATCAGGGTGCTAATATCACTGCTGTTTTAGTGGCCAATCGCTATCAGGTGAAAGTTCAATCCCGCAGTCCCTCTTTTACCGCTAGCGAGCGCGAAGCTTGGCTGTCAAAATTTAACCTCGGCGGTCTCGCCCGCCTCAAGTAGCAATCTCTTTTGTCAAACTCCGCGGCCGACTCCAGTCTGGCGCTATTAGAACTAAGTCTGCCAGAATAAGACGGTGAAGTTCTTGCCATCTGCCAAAAGTAATACCTTTGATTCCCGTTCCAGCAAAAGGAGTTTTTTGTGAGCAAAACAGTCTTTGAATTAGTCGATACACTGCCTAAAGACAACATGACTGTCAAAGCCCTACGAGCGCTTGACTTTGTGGTTCCCGGTGAGTGGAACAATTTAGTGGGCTTTGAAAATACCATTCGCACCGTTACTGGCGAAACTGACGAAGAACTGATTCAGCAAATTGGCGATCGCGCCATCTACCTCTACAACGATAAATCTGAGGGCTACCAGCGCGCTCTCTGGCTCTACCAAACGATCGACAGTGCCTCTAGCGCCCTCGGTACCGCAGCCCTAGCTAACAAAGTCGCCCAAAATGTGCCGTTTTTGTCCATGCTTGGCAATCTCACCCCCAAGCCTGAAAAAGCTCAAACGATCGACCTTTCTCTGAAGTTAGTCACTGAGTTACTCGCTTTTTGCCAAATCAACGGCCTTCCCGGCGACAGCATCGGCGATTTTGCCGGATCTTTGGGCGACTACGGCGGCGAATCCCTGATGCGGATGGCTGCTTTGGTTTGTTTCGATGGTTTGATTCCTTTGGGCCCTGACTTTATCCTCGCCACTCAGTCTTGGATTCAAAAGCTCTCCCCCAGCGATTTGCAAGATAATCAGGCCTTCAAGTCGATCGGCGGCATGATTCCTGGGGGTTCTCCCGCAGGCCAACTCGGCTTTATCGGCGAAAGCTTTAACTCGGTTTCTGGCTGGATGAGCTCTTTTGTGAGCGATCGAGGTTTGACTCCCCAAAACGTACTCGGCCACTTGCAGAGTTTTGTGGAAATTTCTGCTGACAAGGTGGACTACGTGGGCGCATTCCTCGACATGACTACCAACTACTACGAACACACTGGTGTTCAAACTCTCGCCCGCCGTTTGATTGAACGAGCTGTCGCTGAGATTTAGAATAACCAAAGGAGTTGTGATGTTTGCGGGCGATCGCCCTCTGAGAGTGTTTTGAGTTCAAATTTTTTGGAAGGAGCAATTCTCTCTCGGTTGGTTTTCGATAAACAGTGTGCGCGATCAAAAAAGTCGATCGCCCGCTTGCTCAACTCACAACTCCTGACCGATTACTATTTAACAGGAAGCGTTAATGTCAGAAGAACCGAAAAATCCTACCGCTGGCGAATCCGAAACCCCCACGGCTTCGATCGAGAACGCCCCGAGTTCCGACGAACCCGAGACAAGCGACTTTCCCAGCACTGACAAGCCTCAGTCCGCTGCTAAAAAGCCCAAAGAACCGAAAAATCCTACCGCTGGCGAATCGGAAACTCCCAGTGCTTCGATCGAGAACGCTCCGAGTTCCGACGAACCCGAGACAAGCGACTTCCCCAGCACTGACAAGCCTGCGGCGGCTGCTAAAAAGCCCGCAGCCAAGGCCGAAGGCGACAAGCCCCCAGCTAAAGCTAAAAAGGAAAAAGCACCTGCTGTTGAAGACAAGCCTTTTGCGGAATTTATTCAACAAGATTATTTGCCCGCTTTGCAAACTGCTTTGACTAAGCAGGGCGTTAAGGATTTAGAGGTGAGTTTGGCAAAGCAAAAACTCCCTGTTGCGGGCATGAGTTCCGCCGGGGATTGCTGGCAGGTAATTGGGAAATTCCAGGAAGGTCAGCGCCAATTTAACCTATATTTTCCTCAAGAAAATATTCAAAGTCAAAGGGCGTTTTCCTGCGCTGAAAATAATACCAAAACAAGCACTTTAGAGCCTTTTTTGATAGATGAGCGCAAGGTAACACTAGACCTCATGGTGTTTGGAGTAGTCCAGCGACTTAACGCTCAAAAATGGCTAAATCTTAATTAGTCAGTAGTGATTAGTCATTAGTTATTAGTCCTTAGTGGCTGGTCTTCGGGCACTTACTAAGGAGTGTCAGGGCGGGTTAATTGTCATATAAACTTTACCCCTCGCCCCCTCTTTTTGCCCCGACTGACTCACAAGTGAGAAGTCATAGCTAATGACTAATGACTATTGACTAAGGACAGATTTTCTTCGGATTTTGTCAAAAAATTGCGAGCTTGCATAATCCCGTAAAGGTTAACATCTGTTTCTAACAAACAAGCATGACCGCTGTTAGCCAGCAGCACCATTTCAGCTTTGGGAATTACCTTGACTAAAAGCTTCCCTTCTACTAGGGAAGGCAGCAGCCGATCGGCACCGCTAGCAATTACGAGCGTCGGCTGTTTGATGCCACGCAACTGATTTTCGTCAACATTAAACGATCGCACTAACGCCAATCTCCAAACAGACGTGTTTTGCGGTACCGCTTGCATCGCTTCTAGCAAAGCGCGGCGATCGTCGCGCCCAATCTTTCCTAATGATGCTAATATCGGCAATAAACCGATTACTGAGAGCGGATAAAGGTTTGCCGGCAGCCACTGAGTCAGGTACGATCCCCACTGCACCCAAGGCTGCTGTCGGAATGAAGAAGCTGGATTGACTAAAATTAATCGATCGCACAATTGAGGAGCTTCTAAAACAGTTTTCATCGCTAAACAGCCCCCAAATGACTCGCCGCACAGATAAATCGGCCGCTTCGGCTTTCCGGCTTGCTTTTCTGCTTCAATTAAGGCAATTGTTTCGCTAACAAGTACCTCCCAACTAGCCATGTCGTCAGCCGGTACAGTTAAGCAGCGAATGTCGAAATGATTTGCTAATTTAGAAATTTGCGGCCGCAGCAGCAAACCGCTGCCATCCATACCGGGCAGAAATACAAATAAGGGGCGATCTGGTTTCGGCGGTTTGGGGGTTAGGAAACGAACCTTGTTGTTAGCATTTGCCATGATTCAAGTCAGTCGATTTTAGATTTTAGATTTTAGATTTTAGATGGGAAATCTGACACCCGCCCATAGTCACCAGTCAACAGCCAACAAACTTACAAACAACCTCGTTGGAGTAATTCTGCAATTTCCCCCTGACAGTGCTCGGTGAGTTCAGCCACAACTGCTTTGGCTTTTTTGCCTTGATATTGCTGCTGTCTCTCGACAGTAATCCAGTAAGGCCGGCCGATTAAAACATTAACTCGCTGATAAATTATCACAGGATGCCACCCAGATCGATCGAACAACGGTTCCGAAGGATCAAACAAACTCAACAACTTGAGCGGTACACCCGATCGTACCGAGTGTTCATCAAAAGAACTAATCGCCACCGGCAAAACCGCCAAATCCCGCACCGGAGCCCGCAAAGCCAAATGAGCAAATCCCCGCTGAAACTTCCCCACAGTATTCGGGTGAGTAAGCTTCACCATCGGTTCTGCACCCTCTGGAAACACCCCCACCATCTCCCCGCCTTGCAGCAGCGCTGTCGCTTGAGAGAAAAAATGCTGCTGTCGGTGTTCCGGTGCTTCCAAGGGGAAAGCGCCGAAAGTCGTGACAACTTCCCTAATCACCGGGACTTGACCCATGTAATGATGACAAGCAAAGCGGATCGATCGACCCAAAGCCGCCGTCAGCAGCACAGGATCTAAGAAACTGCGGTGATTGCTCACCACCAGCACCGGACTCTCTTGAGGAATCCGGTCTTCGCGGTACAGAAACATCTGCGTTCCCAAACCAGCCAGGAAACAGCGCGAAATCAGCAATTTGCTCTCTGAAGACATGGGCGAAAAGACAGGTGCGACGCTATAAAGGTTGATTCCATTCTCATGCAGCTTAACATTTCTTTACCAAGTCGGGGCTCTCTCAAAAAGTAGACTTTCCCCTTATGCCTTTGTTTCGTAATCCTGGAGGCACGGGCGGCCATCACCTTGGTTATTTCGCGCGTTTACTTCTAGTGGGCCCACCAAAACAGTAAAAAGCTCGGTTTCTAGGCCTCAGAGTGCGATCGCGAACTGTTTGGGCAGAAATCCCCTCTCATAAGCAAAAATTTATCAAGTGTTGTGGCAACTTATATAAAGAATGTTTAAAACAGCGCCAAAACCAAGTTGCGACAGCTAAACTTAGAAATTTACAGTGGGCATTTACTCACTGTCAAAGTATTTTTGGACAAGTCGTAATAGCAATCTCGCGAGGCATCAAATGAATAACATCCAAAACTATCGCCTTAAATGTACCCTCACCTTTGGCGACATTTACGGTCAAATCATTGTTTGGCTGATAGTCATCTTCCTAAGTCTAGCGTCGGCACTGGCCTTGTGGAGTAGCGCCCGCCAAATCTACGCCTTGGCTACCGTCGGCTTGATTTTAGTGCTGTCTCTGCCCTTCTTGCTGTTTGCTTTTGTTACAACTCTGCTAAATAACATTGAAGTGCTTGCTGTAGAACCCGGTACGGAACCTCAACCTTCTGCAACGGGAAATCAGTCCAATCAGCAGCCTATCGAAAGCGCCGGCTAGTCCAATTTGAAATTTTAACTTTTGATTTTCCATTCAAATCAAAAGTTAAAAAACTTCCCGCTCTTTTGGTAGGAAGTTTTTTTTTGCGTCACCATAAGTTGAGCAGAACACTCAAAATAATTCAAAAAAATGCTAGAACACGACGTAATCATTGTAGGCGGCGGTTTAGCAGGTTGCCGCGCGGCAGTAGAAATTGCTCGGACTGACCCCAGTTTAAATGTAGCTGTCGTCGCCAAAACTCACCCGATTCGATCGCACTCCGTCGCAGCCCAAGGCGGCATGGCCTCCAGCCTGCAAAATGTCGATCCCGAAGACAGTTGGAAAGCCCACGCCTTCGACACAGTAAAAGGTTCAGACTATTTAGCCGACCAAGACGCGGTAGAAATCCTCACCCGGGAAGCCCCCGGTGTAGTCATAGATTTAGAACACATGGGAGTCCTCTTCTCCCGCCTCCCAGACGGCAGAATTGCCCAGCGCGCTTTCGGCGGACATTCCCACCGTCGCACCTGCTACGCCGCCGACAAAACTGGTCACGCCATCCTCCACGAATTAGTCAACAATCTGCGCCGGTGCGGAGTTCACATCTATCAGGAGTGGTATGTCACGCGCCTGATTTTGGAAGAAGGCCAAGCCAAGGGGGTAGTTATGTACCGCCTTCTAGACGGTCAAATTGAGGTTGTCCGTGCTAAGGCGGTGATGTTTGCTACGGGGGGTTACGGCCGAGTTTACAATACCACGTCGAACGATTACGCCTCGACGGGAGACGGTTTGGCGATGACGGCTTTAGCTGGATTGCCGCTGGAAGATATGGAATTCGTACAGTTTCACCCGACTGGTTTGTATCCCGTGGGAGTGCTGATTTCCGAGGCTGTGCGGGGCGAAGGCGCTTATTTGATTAATTCAGAGGGCGATCGATTTATGGCGAATTATGCCCCGTCGCGGATGGAATTAGCGCCCAGAGATATCACTTCGCGGTCAATTTCCATAGAAATTCGCGCCGGCCGAGGAATTAATGTTGATGGTAGTGCAGGCGGCCCCTTTATCTACCTCGATTTGCGACACATGGGACGCGAAAAAATTATGAGCAAAATTCCTTTTGCTTGGGAAGAAGCCCACCGTTTGTTAGGAATTGATGCCGTAAATCAGCCAATGCCCGTGCGCCCTACCGTTCACTATTCAATGGGGGGAATTCCTACTAATGTTAGCGGGCAAGTTCGCAGCAGTCCTGAGGGTTTGGTGGACGGTTTCTTTGCAGCGGGAGAAGCAGCTTGCGTGTCAGTTCACGGCGCCAACCGTTTGGGCAGCAATTCGCTGTTGGAATGCGTCGTTTACGGCAAAGTTACTGGCGCAACCATAGCACAATTCGTACAAAACCGCAAGTTACCTGCTGTAGACGAACAGCGTTATATTAAGGAAGCCAGCGAGCAAATTCAGGCACTTTTAGAACGTCCGGGAAAATACCGCATCAATCAAGTGCGGCAACAGTATCAAGATACTATGACTGAGTATTGTGGTGTATTTCGTAGCGCCGAATTGATGCAGGAAGGTTTAAAAAAATTGGAGGATTTAGAGCGACAATATGAGGATGTTTACTTAGACGATAAAGGCAAGTTGTGGAATACGGAAATTGTGGAAGCTTTGGAGTTGCGGAGTTTAATAATTGTTGGGAAAATGATTTTAACTTCTGCTTTGAACCGGCAGGAAAGTCGGGGAGCTCATTCGCGGGAAGATTTTACAGAGCGCGATGATGGGAATTTTTTGAAGCATACGCTGGCGTATTATTCGCCTGCGGGGATTGATTTGGCTTATATGCCGGTGGCGATTACGATGTTTGAGCCACAGGAGAGGAAGTATTAATTTGTAGGTGGGCAATGCCAGCCCTGTTAAGGTTGTGAAGAAATCCCTAAAACACTTAAAATTGCCTAGGGGGCGATCGTTAAATGTTCTTCTGTTAACAGGTGATCAGCAATAAACCTAGTTTATTGCCGATCGCCACAGCCTAGAATGACGGAAATCATTCGAGCGCACCTTGACAGGACTCGCTGGCAATGCCTACCTTAGCAATTTAATCGAATCAGTTAAAATTAAACTTTGCGGATGCTCCTGAAAATTTTCCACAAAAGTACCGTCTGAGTCTGGTAATTGAGTGTGGTCTGGAAAAGCAGGAGGTAGAACAACGCGGTTAACGCTAGTAGTCATAATTCCCTCCCTGGTCTTACATAATTGGTAATTAGTAATTGGTAGTCGGTCAATACTCCGGACAGTTTTTGAGACAGAGGCTGAAACCCTCATTCTACCGTTAGCATTTGACCTCACTGAGAAGGCTGAAACCCGCATTCTGCCGTTAGTGATTGAAAACTGTCCGGACTATTGGTCGGTAACAGGACGCTGGGCGCGAGGGCTTAGAAACCCGGTTTCTTCATGTATCTGTCGTCGTTCAACCAAGATTTATCGTAGAAACCGGGTTTCTTTTCCTAAGTCCTGCGTAATGAAGAAGAAAGCGAATAGTTTTGATTTTAAACGATTAAGTTTTTAACTTCAAACTCTTTCACTGACCACTCAAAACTCTTTTACTTAAAACTTTCCTTAAGGTTTGGGTAGCGCACCTTCAGGACTAGGAGAAGCAGTCGGTTTGGGAGTAGCCGCAGCCGCAGGAGAAGGCGAAGGAGTGCCACTAGCTAACTGATTAATTTGGTCTTTATAGTTAGGAGGAGCTAACTCAGTAGCTCGATCGAATAGCGTTTTTGCCTCATCTGTTTTGCCCTGTTCCTTCAGCACGATCGCCTTTCCTAAAGTCGGGCGAAAATCTTTGGGATTAGTCTTAGCAGATTCGTCGTAAATGGCGATCGCCTCCTCGTAGCGCTTCTGCACAGCATAAACCTGTCCCAAAATCAATTGCACCGAAGTTACATCAACACTTCCCGGTTTTGCCTGATTGGCAGCCGGGGCCGCTTTCAGCGTATCTTGCAGCAGTCCGATCGCAGCTTCGGGCCGCTGCTGCACCAGCAACAAATTCACCAACCCCTGCAAAGCCTTAATTTCCCCAGGCTTAGACGCTAAAATTGACCTGTAAGCTTGAGCAGCCCCTTCGCGATCGCCCGTGCGTTCCTTAGCCTGAGCCAGCAAAATCCCGTATTCCGTAGTCTCAGGATTCAGCGAAGCCAACTTTTCCAAAGGAGCGATCGCATCCTTAATGTCCCCCACTCCTTGCCCGATCAACTCCAGTCGTACCTGCAACAATCCCCGCAAAGCCGTTACGTTGTCAGGTTCCCGCTGCAAAACCAATTCGTACCCCCTTGCCTGAGCTTGCAGCAACTCTGATTGCTTCTCCCCAGACTGCGCGCTCTGAGTAGGCGTTGGAGTTGACCGACTTTGCGCTTGGCTGGCCTTGAGAATACTGTCCAAAATTGGAACGAGAGAAAATCCCAAAAAAGCGATGAGCGACAGCACCACCACCACAGTAATCAACCCACGACGCTTGTTTGCTTTTTCCATAATTCAACTATCCCAGCTTAAAATCTACTATTTTCTAAGAATTAAGGCATCACCAGGCGGCATCTGCCATTTAGCTCGATCGGTGCAACCGTAAAGGTTTTTAACTTCAAAGTCCGAACGGACAAAGCAGCCTTTTACTTGCAGCTAATATGGTAACAGACCCACAACTCCATGCTAGCTAAACAATTTTGGACACTCAGACCCGCAGCCCCAAGGACTGCGGTGTCTGTCCAATTTAGTCTGGTCAAGCTAAAAATTACCGAAAATATGGCGGATCAGGCCGTTAGGTAATTGGATTAAGTAAAATAGGCAAGCTGAATATCCTAAATGCTATTAGCCAGCAACTCCAGATCAGCGCGATCGGCGATCGATCAATCAGCAACTCCCAAAGTCCTTGCTCGCAAGGATTTTAGCAGCCAGCTAACCGATCGGCACTCGTAGCGTTGAAAGTTGGCGTTGACGGGTCACAACCAGACCTCCGGGCGCAAGCCCCAAGTCAGGTGCTAGTAGTTTTTAAAGCAGTTTCTTCAGTTTATTCCTAATTTCCCTTAAGGGATGTGTCTCCGCTGCAAGGAGTTTTTATGAACCCCTCTCCCAACCGGTCTTCCAAATCGTCCAAATCTACTTCAACTCGCAAGGATCAGCCCAGCGAACTGGCCGTCAATCCGCCTAAAGATACAGATTCCATTCCTGAGACACCAGACGAAAGTTCGGTGCCTTCGGCGTTGGCTGCACCTATTGACCAAAATCAACCGGCAACGCCAACAGACGCCCTAGCGTCCAAGGATAGGCTGCAACGACCACGCTACAGTTCTGCCCTCGACAAGGACAAAACAAAGCCACAAGACCAGCCCAGCAATGCTCCTGCACCCGCGGCGCCTGCAGCGTCTTCGACACCTGTCAGCGATACTCCAGCCCTAGCAGTCGCACCGCCCGCAAACGCCGACCCTGCCACTAACGAAAGTCAAGCCGCTGAGGACATACCCTCCGTCATGCGCCAACATCCCATTCCCCCGCCGAGCGAACCCAGACAGTACCGAGCTGTTGGTTTGGTGCGGGGCCGCTACACGCAATCAGAAGAGCAATTCACCCGGGGTATGCTGATAGCTGCCGACGGAACTGCCATCGACGCAGTTTTGCTGGGTAGAGTCATGAGTTTAGTCAAAAATCACCTGGATCTGGAACAAGAACACTTGTGGGTGGTCTATCCCCGCACCAGGCAAGAAGACGGCAACTTGCACGCTCAGATTATGGGAGTTTGGGAGCCGGAAACGCTCAAGAAACCTCCCGAACCGTCCTCTGATGAGGAAAATCAGGAAGCAGCGGAGATTGAGACTAGCGACGAAGCATCGACCACATCTTTGTCGCCCTCGGAACCTGATGTTGAAGATGGCTATTTTTCGATTAGAGGTGAGGTGATTTATCAATCCCAAGACCAAGAAAAGTATGTCATCGTCAAAATCAAGCAAGCTCCCCGCAAGAATGACGACAAGATGAAGTTTTTTAAACTGAAACTCAAGGGAGATTTAGCAACAAAAGCGATCGGGTTTTTTTGGGATTTCCACGTCAAATTGAAAGCTGACAGTCTGATGATTGAGCAGGCTAATAATATTGGCGCCCTGCCGATTAAGAAGCGGAAATTCCCCCCTGGCAGCAAGCCGCCCGGTGGCTTCAAAGGAGGAGGGAAGCGTTCGTTTACTCCTAGGCCCAGCGGTGACGGTACTCCAGTAGGGCGTCCTAACATCAAGTCTGCAGCAGCAGCAGCACCGCCTGTCCCCAAGGAACCTCTTCCTAAGCCTGTTAAGAAGCCTAAGCCGATCGAGGAATGAACCAATTTTAGATTTGAGATTTTAGATTAGTGTGTCCAAGACTAATTTACAACCGCTAAATCGCCAATCTAAAATCCTTTATTCGAGCCGGACTTGTGCGCCCCACAAATCTTGCGGGAGAAATACTCTGTCAGTGGGTAGGGGAGCAACTGGGGCCGTGAGGGTAAATTGACCGGCTTCAATTTGCTGCTTCAATTCCAATGCTACTTGCCGGGAGAGAAACATACTCGCAAGGGGGGCGGCCCGCACAGGTTTGCCCTCTATCAGGATGCGACCAGTCTTTAATTGAGCATAGCTGACTAAACCGAAGGTGGGACGAACGCGCCGGGGGATAGAGAAATCTACCACCGGCGCTACTATTTTTTTGTCGGATACTGCACAGTTGGCGACGACTGTTTCGTTTAAGACGGGAAAGGGGATGCCAACTCCCAGCATCAGGGATGGGCCGTAGTTTTTGAAGTAGCAGCCGCGCACCCATTTCGAGTTCATCTGTTTCGCGTCGCCGATGAGTGCAAGGGTGGCGGCCGGGCCGATGGGGGTGCGGTTGGGCTGGCGTTTTTGCAGCGGGAAGTGCTGGGTTCCTTCCCAGGTGATGTAGCCCTGAGCGCCTCCTAGGAAGATGCGGGTGCCGATGCCGATGAGTTGGAGGTCGGGGTCGTTTAGCAGGGGAGACATGGCTCCCAGGCTCGAATAGACTGCGTTGCCGAGGTTTGGTTGCAGGGGGCCGAGGTAGGTGAAGAGCGGGCGATCGCCCCCGTTGACTCCAACAATAAAGTTTTGATATGCGTTGCGGGGATTGAATAAATAAAACTGGTTGATGGTATCGCGGGTAATCGTGGTTTCAAAGGAGGCGCGGGGGTAGCAGTCTGTTACTTGTCCGAGGGCGCGCAATTGTACGGGTTTGCCTGCTATTAAGTCTTCGATGACGTGTCCGCCACCCCGTTCGCGCGATTCTTCGCCGTCTTCGGCTACTTGGGTGGCTCCTAGGTACAGGTCTACTGCCCCGAAGCCCGAGTAGGCTAAAACGCCGTCCAGCCAACATTGACGGATTTTTATCGGCGGGTCGGTATGGCCGAGGTTGATGATTGCACCGGAGGATTCCATCGGCTCGAAGGTGCCGGTGGTAATCACATCGACTTCTTTGGCTGCTTGGGTAATGCTGGTTTCTTGAACTCTAGTTTTGAGTTCTTCGATTGTCCAGACTGTGGCTTTGCCTTGGCTGATTTTATCGTTAATTTCGTCGATCGATCGCATAAGACTATTTTAGATTTTAGATTTTAGATTTTAGTGTGATGGAATGTTCATCGAGCAAATGCAGTTTTGGCGATCGACCTCGGTTTGAAATGAAAGCAATAAATTCTAACGGATATTAAGGATAATATCATAATAAGACTTAAGCTAAAAAACCCGGTTTCTACGAAAATATTGGGTTTGGTCACGATCGATATGGTCAGAAACCTGGTTTCTGAGGATGATTACGTAAGCCCTACATAAATAAAATAAGGAGCGATTGCCATGACTCAAGCCCTATTAAAACCAGTCACGTTTGATGAATTTATTGACTGGTATCCTGAAATTTCTGAAAACAGTTACGAACTGCACAATGGAGCTATTGTTCAGAAGCCTAAAGCAACCGGAGAACATTCAGAAGTAGCCGGCTTCCTCTGCCTGAAGCTAGGGATTGAAATCGAGAGGCTAGGGTTGCCCTACTTCGTTCCCAAAGAATGCGTTGTCAAAGCTGATAATGAGTTATCGGGTTACGAACCGGATGCGATCGTTTTGGACAGGCAAGGGACGGACAGCGAACCGAGATGAAAAAAGGAATCTATCATTACAATGGGTAGTTCTGTCCGGCTAATTGTCGAAGTTGTTAGTACCAATTGGCGGGATGATTACGGCTACAAATTGGTTGACTACGAAGCTTTGGGCATTTCTGAATACTGGATTGCGGACTATTTGGGACTTGGCGGGCGACGCTATATTGGCAATCCTAAACAACCTACTTTTTCTGTTTACCAGTTGATTGACGGTGAGTATCAAGTCAGTCTGTTTCGGGGTAGTGATAGGGTTGTGTCGCCCACATTTGGGCAGTTAAATTTGAGTGTTCAAAAAATTTTTACCGGCGGCAGAGATACGGTAGAAAATGCGAGGCTTGAAGATAGTTAGTTGAGGGTGTTCTTACCACAAATTTCCTAATTTTGTAGTGAATACTTCTGTCCTATAACTAGGAATTAATCAGGAGTGAAGTTATTATGAACCTTAACTATTGATTGTCAGGAGCCTTATTTTCAGCCGGATCGGAGATGTCGGGTTTATGTTCTGGTAAATATTTTTCGGGCAGGCTTTCGGCGAGTCCTATAGATTCATGTTCTTCATGGATGGCAGAATCGATTGCTGCTAAGGTTTTAGGGCTGGCACTCCACTGGTTTAGAATATCTTTAATTAGGGCTTCCCTAATCCAAACTTGAGCTACAACGGTGAGGGGGAGAGCTAGCAATAAACCTAAAAATCCAAAGAAGGTGGCAAAGAATACTTGAGCTATTAATGTTACCGCAGGCAGCAGTGATACCTGCTGTGCCATGACGTAGGGGGTGAGGACGTTGCTTTCAAACTGTTGAATTAGGAAGTAAAGGATTAGGACAAAACCGGATTTTAAGGGAGAATCTAAAAGTGCGATCGTCATGGGCGGGATGACGCTCAGAGTGGGACCTATATTGGGAATTAGGTTAAGAAACCCGGCTACTACAGCGTGAGCTAGCGGTAGGGGAACTTGCAAAACCGACAGACCAATTAAGCTCAGAAAAGCAATCACACTCATGCTAATGAGAGCGCCGATGACCCATCGACCGAGAGCTATTTCGCATTCATCTAAGATGCCATCGACTCGTCGCCGATAAAAAGAGGGAAATAGTTGGATGAATGCTTTGCGGTAAGATGGAGGTTCTGCTAATGTCATCAAGGTCAAAGCTATGACGAGCAAAAAGCTGAGAATAACGCCTAATGTATTGCCGACAAAGGCTCCTGCACCCCCCACGAGTTGATTGAATAAAGGTTGCAGTTGTTGCATGATGTCGTTAACATCAAGATTTGGCAGCCGCTGACCGAATTGTCCTGAAAAGCGAGCTTCGATTTGATCGATCCACTCATTTAATTTCGCTATTCCTTGAGGGGCTCTTTGGGTAAGTTGTTGAAACTGTTGGGCAAAGGGTGGTACAATGATTAGGAATAATCCTACAAAAATGAGGACTAAGAAGCTAACTGATAAAAGTACGGCGATCGCTCTTTTGAGTCCGAATTTTTGCAAGTAGCGTGCTAGTCTGTTTAAGGCTGTGGCTAAGACGACGGCAGCAAACAGCAGCAGTAGGGCCTGCCTGATTTGCCACAGGATGTAACAAGATGCGATGAGGGCTAATAAACCCATCCACTGTCCTAGCTTCATTAGATTTTAGATTTGAGATTTTAGATTGAGTAATAGGGTATTGGGAATTGCTGCTTGCTAATTGCTCAGCAGCCCAGAAGCGATGAATCGCATCTCTACAAGATACCTTAGATGCGCGCGATCGCATCTTTAATCAGATATGCCTACTAAGACTTCAACATAAGCAGCCTCCTCAATTTCCTTTGGCAAACACCTGCTGCGCCGTCAGGTTCAATTCTGGGAAAGTTGGGGACTCAATAACCTCGCCCCCTCGGAACTGTTTGACTTGGTATTCCCCATCAATTAGTTGGTAAACCGAAAAAGTTGGTTGCTTGGGGTTGCCAATAAAACGTCTGCCACCCAATCCTAGATAGTCAATAATCCAATATTCTTGAATACCCATTGACTCATATGCCTCAAGCTTTAAGGCGTAATCATCCCCCCAATTAGTGCTAGTTACCTCGACGATTAGAGTGACTGATGAACCCATTGTGATAATAGATGATTTCTCCCATCGCGGCTCGTTTCCAATGATTTGTTCGTTGAGTACAATAATATCTGGTTCATATCCTGATTCCTCGCCCATGGGTTTGATAACGCATTCTTTGGGGATGAAGTAGGGCAAATTGAGACGCTCAATCTCTATTCCGACTTTCAGTGCGGTAAAACCGGCGACTTTAGAATGTTTGCCTGTTGCTTTTGGCATTTCAACAATCTCTCCATTGTGCAGTTCGTAGTGGTGTTCTGAGTTCTCAGGATACCAGTCAATGAATTGATCGAATGTTACTAATTCAGGTATGATTTGAATCATGGTGAGTGCCTTAACTTTAGGTTTTGATCAGCGGTACGGGGAATTAAGATTTGGGCAAAAACACAGTCTTTAGACCAAGTAGCGATCGCACTTTTTGATTGTGTCTCTACTGCTGCTGTTGGCGCGATCGCCAGCCGAGGATAGCTGCTAGGATGATACTGGGGGAAAAGACGGCGATGAGGGCGTTGAGGTCGGTAGAAGGTATGGATAAGCTAGGGCCTACGTACTTGATGGCAAGGGAGAGGGCGGCGGAGAGGGAGAATACTTTGAGGATGGGGCTGATGTTGGTGTTCATGGAGCTGGTAGTTGGTTGTATAATTAGGGATTGAGATTATTATGGCAAGTTTGTGCTAAGCCAGTAAGTAATAGAAGATTAGGAGAGGGGCAAGATTGAGAGCCAAGTACCAAACCTTTGTTTTTTTGCCAGATAGCCGATTTTAACTAAACTTACAATTAAGTTACATCCCGTTAAAACACGATCTATGACCTACACCACACCCAAATTACTTAGCTTTGAGGAGTTTATCGCCCAATATGGGGATAATACACGCTATGAACTAATTGACGGAGAACTCAGAGACATGGAACCTACTGGCCCTCACGAAGCTGTTGCCGGGAGTATTGCGGGTAGAATCTATGTCGAAATTTTTCGGGATAATTTCAACTAGTTGGTGCCAAAAACTTGTTTGCTCAAACCTCTATATGCTGAAGCCACAGCGCTGCGCCCTGACGTAGTTGTTTTAGATAAAGCAGAACTTAGTCAAGAACCACTTTGGCAAAAAGAACCAGTTATTTGTAACGGTACTACCATTAAGCTTGTTGCTGAAGTAGTCAGCACTAATAGGCAAGATGATTATGCAAGAAAAGTCGAAGAATATGCTTTTTTGAATATCCCCGAATATTGGATTGTGGACTTTCGTGGCTTGGGTGGTTGGCAATTTATCGGCAATCCAAAGCAACCGACTTTCACGGTCTAACAGTTAGTTAATGGTGTATACCAGCAGCAACAATATCGCTTGGGAGATACTATTTATTCTTACCTGTTTCCAAATTTACAACTGAGACTCGACGACATTATGCCGACTTGAAAGTCTGGTATCTCTCTTTGGTGGCCAGGGCGGTGTTTTCCATCTATCGCTTAACACTTTTTAACAGGAAAGAGGCGATGAATGTTCAGGGTAAGCTCATCTAATTTGGTATAAATTGTACTTGACAAAAAGCTGCCAATAGGCTCTATATAGGTGCACCGAAGTCAAACCTATAATCAAGTTTGAATCTTAACAAAGTCAATCAAGTTGAAAC
>NZ_JAUBQW010000094.1:0-15916 GCF_036701485.1 Microcoleus sp. Pol11C3
TCTTGCACTTTATTCTCGATCGCGCGCTCAAAACCCAGGCTACCTCAAGTGCGATCGATATATTCAGCAAGCCCTAACTAAACCTATGAAAGCTAATAAGACACACTTATTTGACACCAATAAGATATCAACTGAAAGTATCTACAATATCTCTCCTTTGCTAGATCAGAAACAAGCCACAGAAACAGCACAAATCTCAGATTTTTTAGACAAAATTATTGAAGGTGACTGTCGTAATATCTTGCCTCTTTTACCAGCACAGTGTGCAGATCTAATTATCACATCTCCTCCCTATGCAGACAAGCGAAGTAAAACCTATGGTGGCATGAAAGCTGATGATTATGTCACTTGGTTTTTACCTATAGCTGAAGATTTGCAGCGCGTTCTCAAACCGACAGGCTCGTTTATTCTCAACATTAAAGAGCCTGTCGTCAATGGTGAACGACACACTTTTGTGATTGAGATCATATTAGCTTTACGAAAACAAGGCTGGCTTTGGGTTGAGGAGTATTGCTGGCACAAAAAGAACTGTTTTCCGGGAAAATGGCCGAATCGTTTCCGAGATTCATGGGAACGCTGCTTGCATTTCACGCTGAACAAACAATTTGCTATGTACCAGGAATCTGTGATGGTACCTATGGGCGATTGGAAAAACAAGAGGTTGAGCAAATTGAGCGAAACAGACAAACAGCGGGACAATTCCAAAGTTGGCAGCGGCTTTGGTAAAAATGTTTCTAATTGGGTCGATCGCGAATTGGCTTACCCCACAAATGTTTTGCATTTAGCAACAGAATGCAGCAATCGGGGACACAGTGCAGCTTTTCCAGTAGAATTGCCAAAATGGTTTATTAAATTGTTCACGCAATATAACGATGTAGTTTTAGATCCATTCATGGGATCTGGGACAACGGCTGTCGCTTGTCAAGAGTTAAATCGTCGATTTATCGGAGTTGAATTGAATGCAGAATACTGCACTATTGCTCAAAATCGTTTGCGCGAAGCAACTCAATTAACATTATGGGAGAAAGGCAGTGAGTATTCCATCAATCAGCCCTGATGAGCTAGAAGCTTTGATTAAGAAACAACTAGAAATGTTTTATGACCGCCGCATTCAAACGCTTTCAAACTTAGATTTGTGGAATACTTTACGGCGAAAGAATCCATATCTGTTTCGTGCTATCGGTATGCAGGATGCCTCCGAAATTGTCAAAGAATTACTTCAAGCGTATATATCATCATCAGATGAAGGTATATTTGGTCATATATTTTTTGAGCCAATTGCCCAAGCTGTTGGTGGAGGCGTAGTAGCAACTGATGTCGGAATGGATGTGGTTATTGAAACGCCTGAAGCTTACACTGTCGTTCAAGTTAAGTCTGGTTCAAATTGGGGAAATGCAGACCAGAAACGTAAATTAAAAGAGAACTTTGAAAATGCTCGCGCTATGTTTATTAGCAGAAAAATCAAGAAGCAGTTTAGGGCATTACTAGGACAATGTTATGGACGCGCAACCAGTGAACCGAGTGATAAGCGACTTTATGCAGTCCGGTCTGGTCAGTCATTCTGGGAAGAAATTACAGGCGATCCGGAATTCTATCTTAAACTGATCCGATTAATGGAAGATTATCCTACTCGGCATCGCCCTGATTATCAAGTTGCTTGGAGTAATGCGGTCAATAGATTTACTAGGGAGTTTCTCGAAAACTTTTCTACATCAGAAGGGTCATTAGATTGGGAAAAAATTGTTCAGCTTAACAGTGGAAAGATACCACCAAAAAAGCCAAGAATACAAAAAAGTAAGTCCTCTATCTAATTTTAACCATGTGTTCATTATTTTAACCCCTAAAATCCAAAAGCAAGAGCATCAAGCATATACTTACCCTTCTCCCGCCCAACTTCTTGATATATATCCAAAAGTTCTTCGTAAGCAGTCTCTCCCCCTATAATATTCCAAAACTCATGTCCCATCAGGACAGCTTGTTCAAAGGGCGTGTACTTCCTTGCCACTGACCATTTATAATCTGAACGATTTGGCCCGTAAGGATTGTAAGCCATAGCATAGTAAGATTGAGCATCGGGGCGAGACAGTCCGCACAGTAAATGATATCTCAGCAGCCGTTGAATTACCTCCAAGCATTGTCCTTTGTTGGGTTTCGATCCTTTAATTTCAAAGAAAAACTTCCTCCCGTCACGGGATAGCACGTACAAATCTGCTTTGACCGATCGCCTAACTAAATGGTTAGTTTTTTGAGCCTCAAGAACAGCTTCTATCATTTCTTCAAAAGCAGGTTTATTTGCATTTTTGTCGGCTGACTGCTCAAATAGCGCTATCTGACGCTCAATTTCATTGATAGCCTCTATGCTAACTTCGCCAGAAATTTCATAGCTTCTGCTTGCTTCTTGGTGATGTTCCAAAGCAATGAGTTTTGCACATTCTTCATATGTTGTACCCAAGCTACTGCTGAAACCTCTTTCAAACTCGTTAATCCGTAGCAATTCTGACGGCATAATAGCAGCCTGAAACGGTTTCAGTTGACCTTTAGAGGATTTGCATGATAAATATGCTGCTGGAATATCAAGTTTTGGTATTAGCCGTCCTCTGTATTCATTGACAAGATTTTCGATAAAAACTTCTAAGTATGCTTTGATGATGACGCGGGTAGTTGAGCTAATAGCTGACATTATTTTACTGCAAACATTCTGTTGACTAGACTTGTTGAAAACTACCATCCCAAATCAAGCTTAAATATCTCCCTTATTTCTTAGTCCGCAGAGGCGGACTTCGTTTGTGTAGTTGCGGTTTCAACCGCCGAACTATCGAGGGGGTAGCTTGTATTAACCAGTCGCACTCTATCTATCCAAACTTGGTCAAGAATCGGAAAGCATCGAGTACGTGACTCGCGCAAACGTAAGGCGAAGTATTGTAAAAAGCTTGCCAAGCCGCCGCTTTGTCTTCGTCGTATTTATCGGCTCTTTCCTGGTATTTTCCTAGCCAATTCAGCCGCACTGCGTGACCGACTAATACATCTAAAACGATGTATTCTTCTACTTGCAATTCTGGGTTGCGCTGGGCAATTGCAGCCAACTCCATCAGCGCCTCAATATTCACTTGTCGGTATTCGGGCGCCACAATTTTATTCAGCAAATGCTCGATTTGGAGCGCGAAATTCTTTTCCCCTGGGGTCATTTCCGATAAAATAACATCGCTGTCCAAGCGATTTCTGCGCTCTAATTTATCGCCAATTATCAAGCCTTTGCAGTGCCGCAGCAGTCCCCAAACACTCGGATAAAAATCCTTTGGTACGCGATTGACGGCACCTTCCATTTGCCGCTTCCGCCGCCATCCTCCCGCAGGCATTTGCGGTTCTTCGGAAACTGGCGCTACTACCCATTCAATATCTTTTTCCTGCTGTTTGACGCGCAGGGATTCTTGTTGTTTGAGGATTTGATTCATTTCCTCGTATTCTGTTAACACTTGGCGCAGGCGATTTTTAATTTCAAAGGGACTTAGCTGCATTAAATGTTCGTAAGCTTCATTTTGCGTAACTCCCAATTCGCGGGCAAACTCGCTAGTCAGGAGCAAAATAAAGTAGCTAACTCTCAGCGTCAGCAGGCCTTTAAATAACTGCGGTTCGGCTTTAATTAGCAGGCCAAGGTAGATGAGAACTTCTTGAGTTAGAACTCGATCGCGAATGTCTTCTCCGCAGAATTGGCGAATTTTGTCCATCACTTCCGTGTAAGAACCCGGCCGCGAAATTATCGAATCTTCGCTGTAAGCTTTCCCCACAGCAATCTGTTTTTGCCGCACCAAAATGTCTGTCACCGCATCCGACAAGCTGATATCAACTTTGTCCAGCAAACCTGCGGCATGGCGGATGACTGCCCATTGGATTTTTGATTGCGAACTTTCTCCAGCTTTTGTATAAACTTCGTTGAGCAAATCCACAACTTTAACTGTTGGTTCTGCACCTCCAAATCCTGTATCAAAATTTAATCCTTTGAGGCGAACTAACGTGTGCAGCAACTCAATTTGTTCGTACAAATTTTCTGAATCGTGCAGGCTATTTAGCAAGAATTGAGTATTAGTTTCGCACTCTAATTTAAATTCTTGCGTGTGACCCAAAGGCCAACTTTTTTCAGGATTGTAACTTAGATAGCTGCGCGTTTCTACTGCACCTGTCACCGGAGATTCTGTAAATTCAAAATCGTGCATTAAATCAATTCTTTCCGTGCCAGCGGTCAGCATTAACTGCTTAAGATTTCCGAGTTTAACTGGCGTGTTGTTACAGTGTCCATCCCGGAATTCTTTCATTAATTCTAACAACGCTTCCCGGCCGGTTTCCAGCATCGTGTGAGTCAGCATCAGCGTTACCGTAGGGCGTCCCAACTGATACCAGTGGCGGTGAATTTGAGCTATTTCGCTCTTGATTTGAGCCACTAAAAAATGGTAATCTAAAGTTAAGTAAAACTCTTGTCTGTTCAAAAATGAAGGGAGAAATACGATCGCCTCTTCGCGAATTTTAAACACCCGAGAAGTTGTTAAACTCCGCAAACGACGCACGGGGCGACCCGTTAAACCTAATTGGTCGTTACGTCCGATTTGCGTGTAAATAGCTGATAATTCTTTAGTCTGGCGGACTTGAATTGGTTCTACCTGTTTTGGGGTTTGTGCGGCAATGCCGTTAGCGGCTAATTCTGCTTGCAAATCTTCGTCTTCAGCTAACAGTGCAATTTGCACTAAAGGTTCTCTGTGTTGGCCGACTGACACATGCCTTCCCAGCGGGTCGATGTCGCCAACTGCAATTAATCCTTCGTTCAGCAATTGACCGAGAAAATATAAACTTTGCGCCCAAACGAGGGGAATATTTTCATTGGGTAAGCGCTGCTGGCTGCGGGGATTTAGCTTTTCTGCTTCTATATTTTCGGCGGGGACGTAGTACAATTCGGGTAGCAGCGGCAAACCAGAGCGATCGACTGCCAAAGATTCCAAACGCTGCTGGTACTCTTGCACTTGGGCTTGATTTCCCTGAAATATGCCGTCCAAGAGCAAATAAGTGAAAAATAGCGGCCACTCGCATTCAATGTGCTCGAACTGCCTTAATTCTGTGGGTTCGTAGTGCAGGCGATCGGCATCTTCCAACACTGTTTGGTGTCCGTCCCGCAGAAACCGCTTGCAGCCGTATTTTCCTTGCAATTTGTCAATAATCTTATTTCTAGTCCGTTCTATTAATTCTCGATCTTCCACAGCAAAAGCCGGAAAACTAATCACGCTCAATAAAGCGGCATCTACTTCTTTTGAACTAGATTCGCGAGGCAAAAGCGATTCCAAAGTTATGCGACTTCGGGCAATTTCGTCGGGCAAAACGTGAATAACAGATGCTTGAGAGCCTTTGATTCCAAACAAATCCAACCCATTTATTGCTTCCAGCGCTGCTTTGGCCATGCCAACTGAACTGGCGTTCAATTCTGCATTGCCACGATTTATTTTATGGCCTCTTTCCCAAATTCCGTAATCGGGCGTGCGGTATGCTCTACCGATGTAGTAAACTAAATTTTGCACGAAATTGACTTCATCAATTGTAAAAATTACGTGCAGCCCGGAAGCCGTCATTTGAGAAAGAATTAATAAGAATATAGATGTAGCGTCTAACTGTAAATGTCCCCACTGGTCATCACCAACAACAATACTTCCAGTTTGAGTATTGTATTTAGCGTGCAGGGCATCTAGCGGCGACTGAGTATTTTTAAAATGTTCTACTTTGCTCGATTGCTGCATCATCGCAAACAGCAAGCCGCGCATCAGTTTGACTGTGCTGTGTTCGAGTTCAAATGTTCTGCCCTGATCGCCATCAATTTTGCGGTAAGCTAAACCCAAACCCCAAACCGCGAGAATGCTGTACACGTTATCCCGCACCCAAGCATCGGTGTAGTCGCCGTGAGCGTTAACGGCGGTACTCGCCGGTAGCAAACCAGTTATTGGGTTCTGGCGCTTGAGGATGACGGTTTTGATTTGCTGGTAGTAATAATCTAACCTGTTTTGCCGCTGAGTTGTTGCGATCGCCATTTCGTTTTCCTTCTTTTTCCTGATGCGAGTAGATTTGCGGGGAATAGACTTTTAAATATATCAGAGATTAGATCATTTCTCCAGTTATCCCAACACAAAAAGGTAATTGCCATGTCTAGCCGCAACAACAATAACAACAGCGTTCCTTTCGTAAAAGTTGTCTACTCTACAGTGAAAATTAATGGTAAAATTGAGCTAGTACCGATGGAATGGTACGCTGACGGCTCTGTCAAAAAAATCGAACACTAATGCTCGATCGCACTTTACAGTCAAACTCTAACTGTCCTAGCGCGCCGCGTACCAAAAATCCGGTTTCTGGGCCACCGAACGATGACTTAACAGACTTTTGGTGCCACAAACCGGTTTTTTTGCGACCAAAACAGGTCTAGCGTCGATCGCCAATCTCAGCTAATTTAAATAACTAGGTGTGTAGGAATCTCAAATAAAAAAATATGGATGGATCGCGCCCGCAATTTTCAGTGCTGGGACTACCAGTTCACATATTAGATGATTATGCAGGTTGGCTGATGGAGCGTCTGCATCAAGGGTTAGGAAGTCATGTCGTGACGCTGAATGCTGAAATGGCCATGCAAGCCGAGAAAAATCCGGCCTTAGCAGATGTAATCCGCAAAGCGGAACTGGTGATACCCGACGGTTCGGGAGTGGTGCTGTACTTGCGGCTGCGTGGCAAACCGGCACAGCGCTATCCGGGAATTGAATTAGCAGAATCGCTGCTGCAACAAGCCGGAAAATTGCCTGATTCGGAACCACTATTTTTCTTTGGAGGTTCCCCAGGAGTGGCGGCTGCGGCTGCGGAAACTTGGCAGCAAAAGGTTAACGGATTGTCGATTGCTTCTCAACACGGTTATCTTTCTGCAGATGAAGAAAAAGACTTCCGTGAAAGCCTCAAAAAAATGCAGCCAAAACTAATTTTTGTCGGCTTGGGAGTGCCACGCCAAGAATTTTGGATTGCCGAACACCGACACCTTTGCCCTGATTCGATTTGGGTGGGAGTTGGTGGCAGTTTCGATATTTGGGCGGGAACAAAAGAGCGCGCGCCCGCTTGGTTTTGCGACAATCATTTAGAATGGTTGTACCGACTTTATCAAGAACCTTGGCGGTGGCGCCGGATGTTAGCTTTGCCGCAATTTGCATTGAAAGCTTTGGGGGATTTTCGAGCTTAAAAGTTCCCAATGGGGGCGGGTTTACGGGAGTTATAGCTGATATTGCCGATCGCGCGTGAACCCGTCTCTACAATAATTATTGTTAATTTACCTGACATGATACAGTATATTCCCGTAGAGCCGGTAAACTTAATCTAGTAAGTAGATCGGCATGAAAAAACAATAATATCTTGTAGGGGCGATCGCGAGCCAATATCTATAAAAGCCCGCAGCAAAGCCTTGTCCTCTTCACTAGATATTCTTGGGGCGGAAACGGAGTAATAGCGAATCACCTTTAGTCAAAGTCGGATTTATGAGTAGTTCCCCAAGAAAGAAAAAAACTATCCTGTTTTTGGCAGCTAACCCCAAAAACTCCACTCCCCTGCGCTTAGGTAAAGAGGTTCAGGAAATTTCAGATGCGTTGCAACGCTCTAAAAAGCGTGACAAGTTCCAACTGGAGGAAGAATGGGCAGTAACGCACACGGATATGCGGCGGGCAGTATTAGATTATAATCCGCAGATCGTTCACTTCTCGGGGCATGGTGCAGGAGAGGATGGTTTAGCTTTAGAAGATGAAACCGGGCTGATCAAGTTGGTAAGCGTACAAGCCTTAGCAGCCTTATTTGAAGTATTTATGGATCAGGTGGAATGCGTCGTGCTGAATGCCTGTTATTCTGAAGTGCAAGCAAATGCGATCGCGCGTCACATACAATACGTTATTGGTATGAACAAAGCCGTTGGTGATAATGCTGCACGGGAATTCGCCGTGGGTTTTTACGACGCATTAGGCGCGGGGAAATCTATAGAATTTGCTTATAAGCTTGGGTGTGTCAGTATCAGCATGGCAGGAATTCCCGAAGAATTGACTCCGGTACTGAGAAAGAAGTCTGATTTTTCGGATGCTCGCGTTAGCGATATACTTGAGGAGTCTTCCTCTGCGGTGGCAAATGTGCTGTCGCTCCCCTCACCACCTGTTCCTTTCCTCAATTTAGATAACCCAGAAGGTTCTGTTAGCTTAGATTGTCAGCTATATATCGATCGTCTTCCCATTGAATCAGACTGCTACCAAGCTATTAACAAACCGGGCGCTTTGATCCGAATTAAAGCACCCCGTAAAATGGGTAAAACTTCTTTATTACAGCGCATTTTACATCATTCAAGAGAACAGGGACATCAAACAGCATATTTAAACTTTCAATCTGCTGATGGTAATTTTCTTAGTAATCTCGATCAGTTGTTGCAATGGTTTTGTGGTGAGATTACCAATGAGTTAAATTTAGAAGACCGAGTAGCGGAATACTGGAAGCAAGGCATGGGCAGCAAACAAAAATGCGGCAACTATTTTCAGCGCTACCTGTTAACAACAATTAATACACCATTAACGTTAGGATTAGATGAAGTCGATCGAGTTTTTCAATATCCCCAAGTAGCGCAGGAATTCTTTGGTTTACTGCGGGCGTGGCACGAAAAAGGAAAAAACGAACCAGCTTGGAAAAAACTGCGTTTAGTAATTTCCCATTCCAAAGAAGTTTATATTCCCTTGAATATCAACCAGTCGCCTTTTAATGTAGGTTTACCAATTGATCTACCAGAATTTAACCATCAAGAAATTGTTGAGTTAGTACAAAAACATCAACTGAGGTGGTCTGCCCGCCAAATAGAACAATTGATTGGAATGGTAGATGGGCATCCTTACCTGTTAAGAAAAGCCCTTTATGAAATTGCTCGCGGTTATTTAACCTTAGAGGAATTTTTACAGACTGCGCCTACTGAAGAAGGAATTTACGGCGATCATTTACGCTATCATTTAATTAATCTCACTGCCGAGCCAAATTTGGAAGCAGCAATGAAACAAGTAATTGCTAGTTCGGTTCCGGTACGATTAGAAGCGAATCTAGCGTTTACACTTCGCAGTAGGGGTTTAGTGAAGTTGCGAGGTAATGATGTGATTCCTCTGTGCAATCTCTGCCGCCTATATTTTAAAGATCGCTTAGGAGTTCGTTAATGAATAATGAACTCGATTGGAATTACGAATATCAAGTCGGTGGTAGCTTACCTATTGATGCACCTACTTATGTTAGGAGACAAGCTGACAGAGATTTTTATGAAGGATTAAAGGCAGGAGAGTTTTGTTACGTTCTCAACTCGCGACAGATGGGTAAATCTAGCTTGCGAGTGCAGACAATGGCGAGATTGCAGCAAGAAGGATTTGCCTGTGCTGCCGTTGATATTACGTCAATTGGTACGTCAGATATTACTCCTCAAGAGTGGTATTTCGGAATTATTGACTCCATGGTAAACAGTTTTCAAATTTACAATAATTTTGATTCTTATGATTGGTGGACAAGTAACGAATTGCTGTCTCCTGTTCAACGCTTCAGTAAGTTTATTTCCGAGGTGTTGCTGGAATTTATCGATAAATCTATTGTGATATTTATTGATGAAATTGATAGCATATTAGCTTTGCCCTTTAATGTGGATGACTTTTTTGCCGTTATTCGCGATTGTTTTAACCAGCGTGCGGATCAACCAGAATATAACCGCCTAATCTTTGCTTTGATTGGAGTAGCAACACCTTCCAATTTAATTAGTAATCACCTTCGCACTCCCTTTAATATTGGACAGGCTATTGAGTTAACGGGTTTTCAATTATCAGAAGCACAACCTTTGGCAGTTGGGTTAGAAACTCAAGCAGAAAATTCTCAGGCTTTGCTAGAGGCGGTATTATCTTGGACTGGCGGACAGCCATTTTTAACGCAGAAAATTTGTAAATTACTTCTCAAGCATAATAATATTGCATCAATCCGGAATCTTACTGAGTGGGTAGAAACTATAGTTAGAGATAAAATAATTAAAAATTGGGAAACGCAGGATGAGCCAGAACATTTAAAGACGATTAGAAACCGTATTTTAAACAGTAAACAATGGCTTAGTCGCTTATTAAGAATATATCAGCAAATTTTGCAACATGATGAGATTGCTGCTGATGATAGTCTGGAGCAGATGGAACTCCGCTTAACAGGTTTGGTAGTTAAGCAATCTGGTAAAATAAAAGTTTATAATCCGATTTATAAATCTGTTTTTAACCTGGATTGGGTGGAAAGACTGTTAGCAAATCTTCGCCCTTATAGCGAAAGTTTAAAAGCTTGGGAAGATTCTGATTATAAAGATGAATCGCGACTGTTGCGAGGTCAGGCTTTGCAAGATGCTCAAACTTGGGCAGCCGGTAAAAGTTTGAGCGATTTAGATTATCAGTTTTTAAATGCCAGTCGGGAATTACAACAAGGGGAATTTGAACGAGATTTAGAAGTCCAGAGACAAGCTAATCAAATTTTGACTGAAGCGAATCAGACGCTAACCAAGGCACAGCACAAGGCACAAAAAATTACAATGGGAACCTCTGTTTTTGCTGTGGTGGCTATCTTAATTTCAACTGGGGCAACTGTTTTTGCCGGGAAGCAAGTCACTCAAGCTAATAATTTATCAAATACCATCCAGGAAAGTGCTTTTTCCAATCAATCATTTATTTCTGGACAGACATTTCAAGCACTGCTGGAAGCATTGAAAGCCGGAACCACATTAAAAAAACTAGATGCTTCAGCCAACACGACAAAAGACATCCAAGGACAAGTGATGGGTGCGCTGCAACAAGCAGTTTCCGAAGTAAAAGAGCGCAATAGTTTGGAAGGGCATAGCAGTTCGGTCTATCGCGTAGCCTTTAGTCCCGATGGCTTAACTTTGGCTTCTGCTAGCCATGACAACACCATCAAATTGTGGAACCTGCAAACCCAAAAACTGATCGCTACCCTCTCCGGGCATAACGATTGGGTCAGAAGCGTCGCCTTTAGTCCAGATGGCAAGACTTTGGCTTCTGCTAGCGCCGACAAAACCATTAAACTGTGGAACCTGCAAACCCAAACAGCGATCGCTACCCTCTCCGGGCATAGCAAGTCGGTCAGAAGCGTCGCCTTTAGTCCAGATGGCAAGACTTTGGCTTCTGCTAGCGTCGACAAGACCATCAAACTGTGGAACCTGCAAACCCAAAAAGCGATCGCTACCCTCTCCGGGCATAGCGAGTCGCTCAGAAGCGTCGCCTTTAGTCCAGATGGCAAGACTTTGGCTTCTGCTGGCGATGACAACACCATCAAATTGTGGAACCCGCAAACCCAAAAAGCCATCGCTACCCTCACCGGGCATAGCAAAGAGGTCTATAACGTCGCCTTTAGTCCCGATGGCAAGACGTTGGCTTCTGCTAGCGATGACAACACCATCAAACTGTGGAACCTGCAAACCCAAACAGCGATCGCCACCCTCACCGGGCATCGGAATTGGGTCAATAGCGTCGCCTTTAGTCCCGATGGCAAGACGTTGGCTTCTGCTAGCGCCGACAAAACCATTAAACTGTGGAACCTGCAAACCCAAACAGCGATCGCTACCCTCACCGGGCATAGCAATTCGGTCAGTAGCGTCGCCTTTAGTCCAGATGGCAAGACTTTGGCTTCTGCAAGCTATGACAACACCATCAAACTGTGGAACCTGCAAACCAGATCCACCCTCACCGGGCATAGCAAAAAGGTCAATAGCGTCGCCTTTAGTCCAGATGGCAAGAGTTTGGCTTCTGCTAGCGATGACAAAACCATCAAACTGTGGAACCTGCAAACCCAAACAGCGATCGCTCTCCTCATCGGGCATAGCAGTTCGGTCAATAGCGTCGCCTTTAGTCCAGATGGCAAGACTTTGGCTTCTGCTAGCGCCGACAAAACCATTAAACTGTGGAACCTGCAAACCCAAACAGCGATCGCTACCCTCATCGGGCATAGCAGTTCGGTCTATAGCGTCGCCTTTAGTCCAGATAACAAGAGTTTGGCTTCTCCTAGCGATGACAAGAGCATCAAACTGTGGAACCTGCAAACCCAAAAACTCATCGCTACCCTCATCGGGCATAGCAGTTCGGTCTATAGCGTCGCCTTTAGTCCAGATGGCAAGACTTTGGCTTCTGCTAGCGCCGACAAGAGCATCAAACTGTGGAACCTGCAAACCCAAAAACTCATCGCTACCCTCACCGGGCATAGCAAAGATGTCAATAGCGTCGCCTTTAGTCCAGATGGCAAGATTTTGGCTTCTGCTAGCGATGACGGTACCATCAAACTGTGGAACCCGCCAACCCAAAAACTCATCGCTACCCTCACCGGGCATAGCGATTGGGTTTATAGCGTCGCCTTTAGTCCAGATGGCAAGACTTTGGCTTCTGCTAGCGCTGACGGTACCATCAAACTGTGGGACGTACAAACCCGAAAAGCGATCGCCATCCTCACCGGGCATCGCAATTGGGTCTATAGCGTCGCCTTTAGTCCAGATGGCAAGACTTTGGCTTCTGCTAGCTATGACAACACCATCAAACTGTGGAATTCAAGGTCTTGGGATTTTGATAAACTGATGGAATTAGGCTGCGAGTCAATAAGTGATTATCTCAAAAACAACCCGAAAGCCACAGCAGAGGATAAACAGATGTGTTCTGATTACCTCAACCAAAAGTCAATCAAAAAGGACTAGGCAAAAACAGCGATCGAGCAAGAGGGGCGCACTACATTTTTTTCACCTCAGCACAAATTCCACCTTTTCCGTCGTCCATTCATTACTCGCTTTAGTTACAATCTCCGCCTTTCGCCCCTGTAAATCTTGGTCTAACGCTGGCAATTCCCACAAGCGATAATTCGTTGCATCCATAGTCGCAAATACTTTTATTACATTTACCCCTTCCTCATAATTTTCTGGCAATGATAGTTTGAAGTTTTCTGTTCTCTCTCCTCCGGGTTCTACAACTTCATAATTCGCACGGTCTGGATAGATTTGTGAAATACTAAAATCTGCATCAAAGAGCAAGGCAGTGATATTCAAAGTTCGATTGGTAGATTCATTGCGAATTAGTAATGTGACCTCTTCTGCACCGTTTTCTAATACAGGAACCTTACCATCAGCATTCAAAACTACAATTTGCCCCCGTTTGACTGATTTAACTAATTCAACCTTAAGTTTGCGATTTAAAGTTGAATAAGTATCTTCATTATCCCACTCCAAACTATTTTGATATAGGGTAATGTGGATTAAGCGATTAATTAGCTTTTTAGCTGCTTCAGGTGCATCAATTTTGATCGGAAAAACAACATTTGGGATCGGTTCTTTATTCGCATCTAAAATCAAATATTCTCCTTGAGGATTCAGGGAAACAAAATAATTCACATTCTCATCTTTTTCGGTTTCTGGACAGAATTCTATCCAGCTATGATTTTCAACTTCCTCTTTTTGAGTTTTGAGTATACTAGGAAGTGATGACACATCTACACCAGGAATTTGCGGTAACGGGTCAGGCAGAAGAACTCGAACTTTGCGAATTTGTTCCAAGGGTGGCCCTACATAGACAGCAGGCGAACCGATTTCGATCGTTCCTTCTTTTAATTTAGGATTGAGTTCTCTGGTTCTAAATTCGTTGTGTAGTGCCGTTACTTCTGCCCAACAGTCGGATGCCCCCAACTCTACAACTTTAACTGTCGCCACAAGGTTATCACTATCTTTAAAATCCCTCGTTCTGAATTTAAAAATCTCGAATTCTGATCCTTTTTTAATTCCGCTTGCTTGCCCTATTTGTAGCTGAACTCGGTTTTTGGTAATATCTACCTTCATCACCGGAGCGTTACGGCTAGCAAGGACAGGTTGACCGCCCAAAAAAGTGCGATTTGTCTCGCCTATCAACATCGGTGTTTGTCGAGGGAAGTCATTGTGCACTAGATTAGAAATGCGATCGTACAAGTTGTTAACAGGAATATCTGTCCCGTATTCTCGCAAAGCTTTTAGTAAATAATAAGTTAAAGCGCCGTTGCGTTCCCTCCCTTCAAAAACCTTTTCATAAGCAAATTCATGCTCCCGACAAGCTGCTATTAAGGTATAACCTTTCGGTTCGGGCAACAAACCATTGACGACGGTAATATTGCGGCTATTTTCTGTTGAAACTTGCCAATTTTGTGCTAAGTCCTGAAGAGGTGCAACCAAACTATCAGTTGGTCGTTCCATCATATCAATAAAACCTTCACCGCGAATCCGGTCATCTCCGCTCATTTCTCTAGTTGCGCCACCGGAATGACAGCTATCCAGTACCAGCGTTACAACTAACTCTTTTGCCACCATTTCTTCCAGGAGTTTGGCGAATTCCAAATCGCGCAAATAGCGTGAATTTGGTTGACCGATATCGCAGGGAACTAAGGCTTCATCTAAACCCATAGAACCCTTGACATCTTCAAAAATTGTTTTTGCCCGTCCGCCGTGACCGGAGTAGTGAATATATACTCGGTCTTGAGGTTGGGCTTTGGCGGTTAGTTCTTTGAATTTGGCGACGATATTTTCATAGGTGGGTAAAAGTTCTGGGGGTTCTTGGGGTTGGTTGGGATTGTCGGAAGCAGTAGCGGTGAGTTTAATAATTTGGTCGGGTGTGAGGTTGAAGGTGTCTTGTAAATAGGTTTCGACGTGGTTGATATCTGGAACGCATCCCCGCAAGTTTTTGTAGTAGTTACCTTCTGGTAAACGATGGGGGAAGTAGAAATTGATGCCGATGAGGAGGGCGTGGAAGTTGGGGGTTTGGTTGGTCATGGTTGATAGTGGGTAAGGGGTTTGGGAAAAGTTTGATTTTTATAGGGGAGTGAGGTGGGGTTTTTTATGCAGTTTTTCCTCTCAAATTCTCAAAGCTTTTTGCATAAATCTTTGTCAATTTCCAGGGCATCTGCATCATCAGGATGAGGTATGAGGTAATTGTCTATGAAATTGCATCCTTCCTTAAGTAAATAATCAAAATCCCACCGCCACAGTTTCACTGTCTTGTCACTACTGCCAGTCGCCAGCAGCTTGCCATCGGGGCTGAAACTGACAGCATAAACCCAGGCTGTATGCCCACTGAGGGTTTTAATTTCTTTGCCAGTGGATGTATCCCACAGTTTCACTGTTTTGTCAAAACTGCCAGTCGCCAGCAGCTTGCCATCGGGGCTGAAACTAACAGCATAAACCCAGGCTGTATGCCCGCTGAGGGTTTTAATTTCTTTGCCAGTGGATGTATCCCACAGTTTCACTGTCTTGTCAAAACTGCCAGTGGCCAGCAGCTTGCCATCGGGGCTGAAACTGACAGCCGTAACCGAGGCTGTATGCCCGCTGAGGGTTTTAATTTCTTTGCCGGTGGAGGTATCCCACAGTTTCACTGTCTTGTCATCACTGGCAGTGGCCAGCAGCTTGCCATTGGGGCTGAAACTGACACCATTAACCCCGTGTGTATGCCCGCTGAGGGTTTTAATTTGTTGGCCGGTGGATGTATCCCACAGTTTCACTGTCTTGTCACGACTGCTAGTGGCCAGCAGCTTGCCATTGGGGCTGAAACTGACACCATTAACCCCGTGTGTATGCCCGCTGAGGGTTTTAATTTCTTTGCCAGTGGATGTATCCCACAGTTTCACTGTCTTGTCACGACTGCTAGTGGCCAGCAGCTTGCCATTGGGGCTGAAACTGACACCATTAACTAACTCTGTATGGCCGCTGAGGGTTTTAATTTCTTTGCCAGTGGAGGTATCCCACAGTTTCACTGTCTTGTCACCACTGCCAGTAGCCAGCAGCTTGCCATTGGGGCTGAAACTGACAGCCCTAACCGATTCTGTA
>NZ_JAUBQW010000094.1:16016-25567 GCF_036701485.1 Microcoleus sp. Pol11C3
TGCCCGCTGAGGGTTTTAATTTCTTTGCCAGTGGATGTATCCCACAGTTTCACTGTCTTGTCACCACTGCCAGTAGCCAGCAGCTTGCCATTGGGGCTGAAACTGACACCATTAACCGATTCTGTATGCCCGCTGAGGGTTTTAATTTCTTTGCCAGTGGATGTATCCCACAGTTTCACTGTCTTGTCACCACTGCCAGTAGCTAGCAGCTTGCCATTGGGGCTGAAACTGACACCATTAACCCCGTGTGTATGCCCGCTGAGGGTTTTAATTTCTTTGCCGGTGGTGGTATCCCACAGTTTCACTGTATTGTCACCACTGGCAGTCGCCAGCAGCTTGCCATTGGGGCTGAAACTGACACCATTAACCGAGGCTGTATGCCCGCTGAGGGTTTTAATTTGTTGGCCGGTGGAGGTATCCCACAGTTTCACTGTATTGTCACCACTGGCAGTCGCCAGCAGCTTGCCATTGGGGCTGAAACTGACACCATTAACCGAGGCTGTATACCCGCTGAGGGTTTTAATTTGTTGGCCGCTGCTGGTATCCCACAGTTTCACTGTATTGTCACCACTGCCAGTGGCCAGCAGCTTGCCATTGGGGCTGAAACTGACAGCATAAACCGAGTTTGTATGCCCGCTGAGGGTTTTAATTTCTTTGCCAGTGGATGTATCCCACAGTTTCACTGTCTTGTCCTCACTGGCAGTGGCCAGCAGCTTGCCATTGGGGCTGAAACTGACAGCATAAACCGAGTCTGTATGCCCGCTGAGGGTGTTAATTTGCTTGCCAGTGGTGGTATCCCACAGTTTCACGGTGTGGTCACTACTGGCAGTAGCCAGTAGCTTGCCATTGGGGCTGAAACTGACAGCATTAACCGAGTCTGTATGCCCGCCCAAAGTGTTTGGTGCTGCCACATTAGAAACTGTATTTAATAATGACAATTCTACGTAGGTGTGGGTATTAGCATCTACCCAAGGTGTACGCCGCATTTGCACAACTGCTTTTAAACTTGTTTTGAGAGCTTTAGCCCCATCTAAATTCAAAAGCGCATCGGAATATTGAGCCAGAGAATTAATTTGATTGATAGCAGCATTCCGCCAACCAACACCAGCTAGCCCTGCTAAACTCAAAGCTATCACCGAAAAACCACTTAGCCCAATAATTGTCAGTCGCCGCCTGCGTTCGGTTTCCTGTTTCTCCCTATCCCGTTCTTTAACGCTAACCTGAATAAAATCTCGTTCCTCCTGGGTCATTTCATCCGCACGTTTACGCAACCAATCTTCTGCCACAGTCAACGATGCACCCCGCAACAAACCTCCAGAGTCATGGTTGTTATTTTTCCACTCCCGTAACGCCACCTTCAGCCGTTCTTGCCAAGTCCGAAACAGACGGTTAGCATTCATCCACTCGCGCAAAGTTCCCCATTCCCGAATCAGCGCTTCATGCACTACCTCTACTTTATCTTCCGTTTCTTGCCGCCCCGTCACCACCAAACGCGCTGGATATCCAGCTAAATAACTGACCAAATTCCAGTTATCTTCCCCCACTTCCGCACGGCTAGCAACGCGCCTGGTATCCTCCGTTCCTTCCCCCGGACGCACTAATTGCACAAAAATTCGCTGTGCCTGTTTTTTTTCGGTTTCATTTAGTTGTTGATAAATTTGTTCGGCATGATTGGCAATGGCTTTTTTTACCCCACCAATTTCTTCATAAGCTTGGTGAGTTAACTCTCGGTTTTGCTGCTTTTCCCACAAACGAGTTAGGGCAAATTCTAACAATGGTAAATTTCCCGGTTCTGACCCCACATCATCTAGAATCCGTTGGGTTAATTGTGCCTCTAATTGTACTTCCAATTTGTGGGCAGGTAATTCAATGGCTTGTTGTAATTCCTCCCGTTTCATGGAACTGAGCAACTGCGGTGTATACTCCTGCAAGGCATCTCGCAACGGACGATAAGAAAGCACACAACCGTAAAAATCAGCCCGTAAAGTAAACACTAATCTGATATTCTCTTGCTCGATCGCCGTTAGTAACGCATCTGCAAAACGTTCCTGTTCTTCCTTCACTAAACAAAGGGTGTAAAGTTCCTCAAATTGGTCTGCAACTAACAACAACTGTTTCCCTGGGTTGCGCTCTAAAATGCGAGATACCACTTGCTGCAAAGTGATTCTACCGTTTCGCATATCACCTGCTAATCCCACCGCTGAACGCAGTTGTTGAGTTTCACCTGCTTCGGGTTCTAAGTGCCGCACCAAGGCAAAAGCTAACTGTACAAACGGTTCTTTGCCCGGCCGGAAAGATTCAATTAACCAGTTTCCCTCTTTTCGCAATTGGGGAATTAATCCCGCATATACCACAGAAGATTTACCACTGCCACTTGGCCCAACCACTGCTACCAAAGGTTGTTTTTGCGTTACTTCTACTAAATTACTGACAAATTTTTCCTGCCCGAAAAAGAAGTCGGCATCTTCTTCCCCAAAGGCAGACAATCCTTGGTAAGGATTGGGCGGAATCACCTCTTCTAAAGGGATTAAAGTATTATTAATTCCTGAAGTGATTAACGGTTTTTTCTTCAAAACAGGAGTGTCCTGCTCTCTGAAACTCATCATCTGCGAGCAACCTAACTCGTAGGATTCCTCTACGGTATATCCAGCCGCCACAGCATCATAAAACCCCACGGCAAAGGCAACGGCTGCTCGATCGCCCACGGCTCGATTCATGCCAATGACATAATTAACGTATTGGCTAATTGCCTCTGCCTGCACTTCGGAATAACAAGCATTGAGAATTACACAATCTACACCTTTCTGGGCAAATAATTTAAACATACTGGCGAGGGCGTTTGTCTGTACCAGCGCCATTTTTCCTGTATCGTCTTCTAGGACAATTCCATCTACTCCTGCACCATGCCCGGAAAAGTGGACAATGTTGGGTTGATAATCTAAAATCGCTCGGTAAAAGTCACGGGAACGCACGGCCCATTTTTGTTCTAATTTATACTGATCTCGTTTATTTGCCCGTCGCAATCCTTCGTCAATTTCCCGGATCTCTCGATCCAATCGCAAGGGAGCGCTATTGCTGGGATTGGCTGCCAGAATCAGAATTGTTTTGACTGGGTGGTTGTTAGTCATGCACTCGGGAATCAATCTGGTTTTCGGGAGCTTTTACCTTTGTTTGCTTAAGGAGATTTCTTTTACTTAAACGGATAAAGATATTTCTATTACTATACAGTTCAGTCTTAGTATCAATAGTCCGGACAGTTTTTATATGGCCCAATGGCTTATTCTCGCTTGACTTTGAGTCACTGCGGATAATTAAATCGATCTCAGCTCCACCCCTGACGCGGCATTTAATTCGACTTTTTTAGGATTCTTGCCCTGTAAAGCTTATAGTGTCGTTCCAAAAACTGTCCGGAGTATTGTTAGTATACTAAGCTGGCAATAAAATCTTTGAGGTGCGTTAAGTAACTTTACAGTCTGACAAAATGTAAACCAATCATAACCAGTGGGATTGATTTGCTTGAGTTCTTCAACAAATTTAACTGTGTTTGCTTTATTTCCGGTTCGATAGTAACTTCCTGGCGATTTAAATATTACATATTTATACAGTTTAGAAAAAAGCTTGCTATAATAAAATGTTTGGAGTTGTTTCGTCCACTCTATGTGTAAGGTGCGTCGCTACGATTTTGTCGATTAAATTTAGGGATTGTTCGTGGCGACGCACCCTACAAATGCTGTTGAGTGATTTTGGGTAAATGGTATTACTAGCAGTTTGATGGGTCGATCGCACTTTTTTAAAGAATGGTTAAGATTGCCGATCTGTATCTCTGCCTTGGTTAAGCTATATTGACGGGTTTTCACTCATCAGCTTCGCAGGCAAAGCACAATCAGCAATATTTTAGTTAATTAAAGTCGGGAGACAAGCAATCATGGCCGAAATTGAAGTTCTTGTAGAAAGTTTGTGGGAACTTGATGAGGATCAGCTAGCAGCACAGATTGGCGATCGCGCTCAAGCCATAGGGGATGATGCGGCGGGACTTGGAACCAGAGGGATAGACCCAGCTTCCCTGGATTCTATTGATGTGAATGTTGCCGCTAGAGCATCGATCGATCCCAGGCTGCTAGAAACTGGCCAGCGGCTGTTCGATCGCGTAAACCCCTTAGTTTACGATCTGATGTGCAAACCTCTGGGAAACGATCCACAGACTCAGAAAATCTTGGATGAAGCGATCGGGCAGAATTACACTAAAGCTGCTGGGATGTTAGCTCCTGTTCTCATCTCTGGACTGGGACTCGCTCCTGCTATTGCTACTCTCATCGCTACGTTGATTGTCAAAAAGATTGCCAATTATACTGCTACTGAAATTTGTGACACTTGGCAGCAAAACCTGCCCAAACCAGCAAGCTGAGGGATAAACGTAACATCCACCGCAGGCGGAGGAAGTTCTGTTCGAGGTTTGGTAGATATCTTGTAAAAGTCTTTTTAATCAAATTTTCGGACGCTGCTCAAAGCCCATCCCACAAGAAAAAAAAATTGTGGGGTGGGCTTTGAGCAGCGTCCCAATTATTTTGGCAATCTTGTCTGGTGAACTTGATCGCCCGCTAACACCTCAAGCCATTTGTTCGCGAGTTTTGAGAGCGACAATTCCGTCTGGCTTCAAACCTTTTTTCTGCTGAAATTCCTTGACGGCTGTATCTGTTCCCGGCCCAAATTCACCATCAACCCCAACTACAAAGCCAGCCTTTTTCAAGCCTTCCTGAAGCTTCATGACATCTGAGCCTTCCATTCTGGGCATCGCCAAGCGCAACGTTCTGGGGTTGTCATCCCACGGCGCTTTAGCAAACCCTTGAGCAGGCGATCGATTAAGTGCATCCTCGGTTTGGGGGCCAAAGCCGCCATCCTCGCCAATCTTTGCATCAGGGTTGTTCTGATTCCAAAGCTGCTGAAATGCGAGTATTGAGTTACTGCGAAGATCGATCGTCCCGTCGCCTATGTAGTCGAAGTGAGGCGGATCGCCCGGTAATGGGTGCCAGCCATATTGCATCAAATAAGATTCCCAGCCTATTGCATCTTCAATGTCGATCGCTAGCCCTGTTTGGTGATTGCTGGTGCCTGGTGGCGCTACAGGATTAGAGTTGTTGAAGCGATCGTTATACAATAACATTTGCTGGGCGATCGTGCGGTAGGCAGAGTTCACCTGCATCGTTTGACCTCGTTCTTGAATGGCTCTCTGAAGTCCCTCTTTTGCCGGCGTTTGTACGTAGGGAAAAGCTGCATCCAGCAAGTCTACATTAAGGTCATCAAAACTGACAAAGGCATCTGGCATCATCAGTTGCAGTTGATAAATCAACTGTTGAGATAAGCCATTGACCACCGCAGTCGAAGACATGGGGGCATCTTGGAGCAATCCCGGGAAACTGCCTCTAAGTTCCAACATATCCCGTTGGACAAATTCTTCACAGGCTTCGATAATTACAGGTTGATTAAATAGAATGTCGCTTGAGTTAGTCATGTTTTTTTCCAATCAATTTGAATTTTGTCAGTCCTGGATTCATAAACTCTATTCGTAGGCGATGCACACCGCACCTTACCTCCACATAGCTTTTGAAAATTACTTGATTGTGTCAGTCTAATTGGTTACACAATCGATTTTATAGTCCCAATTCTTTGCGTGTTTGGGCACCGACAACACCATCCGCCGTTAGCCCTTTTTGCTGTTGAAACTGTCGCACAGCATTATCAGTATCTTTACCAAAAACACCATCGGCAGAAACATTGATTCCTGCCGCGAGCAGCGCTTCTTGCACTTGACGCACATCCTCACCTTGGATTATTGGCTCGGTAAGTGTGAGAACCCGAACAGCAGGCATTCCTAAAAACAGAGCTTGCTCGGCCAAGCGCCTGCGTGTCAGCCCTAGCCAGGGTTCACCATTGACTTTATTCCACACAGGAAACTGATTGGCTGCTCCTTGATAATCTCCGTCGTTCAACAACTTCAGAAGAGTTGAACCTCCAAAACCTTCTGTTCCTGGGCCCACGTTGAAGCAGAAGCAAACCAGTGCAGAAAACTGGTTGTCATCGATCTCAACTTCAACGGCATCCTCAACATAGGATTCAAACTTTTCTAAATCTCCCCTCAGCAATTCTTCTGCTTGCGTTTGGCTAATAGTAAGTCCTGGATAAACATCATCGCCAGTGTGTCCGTAACCAATTGTCCAAACTCCACCGCCATCATCATAAGCAGTGAGTTCACATCCTTCAAAGCTAGTGAGAAGCTTGAAACCTTCTTGATTGATATGCTTTGAACCTCTGCGTTCTACCACATCAGGAGGTTGTTCGTCTGGAGGATGAATATGATATGTTTTAGCCACACTGAAGCTTAAAGCATCAATTAATGCTTTTACTTGCCCATTAGTCTCCGTGACTTTAATAGCTAGGTCGTCTTTGATTTCGTATACGCGACCATCGCCCAAGAGTTCCAATGATCTTTTTGGCATTTTAGTTTTTCCTTTTTACAAGGTAGGTTCAGTCAAAAGAGGCATCTTGAGTATCCGAACGCAAAAGTTTTGCCTATTTTCAAAATGAGTGAAAAGAGTCTATTAATTAATGATTTCGATCAAAAGTCTTGGCTTGACGGGTAATTTGGTTATTATACAGGTCTGTTCCACAGTAATGTGCGCGATTTGCCCAAACCTTTACAAAAATTCATTCACCTTGACAATCGGCTTTCCCAATCTCTTTGATTCACTACGCGCAGTTTTGGCTCATATTCTGCAGATGTAACTCATCTTATTGCAATAGTCCGGACAGTTTTTAATTCGCACTCTGAAACCCTGGATTTCCGGGAAAGTAACTCGATATGTAAAGCTATCATCAAAAAAGTGATCGCTTCGTCAGGACTTACGCACACAGTGCTTTGACTCGCCGCGAATTATAGCGGCTTCAGTCCTCGGATTTTATGAGGACTGAAGTCCGAACGATCGAACCAGTTTTACTGTTCTTGGCTAGACGATGTAAGGAGAATCGATCGCCTTTGCCCGATTAATCGCCACCAACGTCTGGTAAATCAAAGCCGAAATCTCAGCGCGGGTAATATCCCGCTGCGGCGAAAGCCAATCGCGGGAAGGATAATTAACCACAATCTTCAAGCTAGTTGCTGTGGCGATCGCACTCAAAGCATAATTAGGAATTTGCGATCGATCGCTGTAAACTTTCAAAGTATCGGCATTTCCCCCCTTAAGTTCCAAACCGTTCACCAAAGACACGATCGCCTCACTCTTAGTCAAATTCTGATTCGGGCCGAACTTCAACCCCGGAAACCCCGCCAAAAACCCCCCCCGATTTGCCCGTTCGATCGCACTTCTCGCCCAAAAAGTAGCAGAAACATCAATAAAATTTGTAGCCGGCACCCTCGGAATCGGGCTAAACGCACTCACCAACAGCGCCGCATATTGAGCACGATTTAAACTGTCATCAGGCCGAAAAGAACCGTCAGGAAAACCGCTAATTATATTCGCCGCAGCCAAAGCTTCAATAAACTTCTGTGCCCAATGTCCAGAAATATCGCTGAACACCAGACCCCCGATATTCGGATTGCCGCCACCCTTTCTCACCGCAGCTTGCACAGCTTTAAAAGCATTCACTTTCCCGTAACCAAACCAATTGCTGCGGCCGTTGTTAGGATCGTAATTTGCCATCTGATTGCCCAACTGGGGATCGGGATCGGGATCGATAATTTTTTCAGCAGTTTGTTCGAGAATTCCCCGCACTTCCCGCGCCGTCAAACGGGGGTTAGCCGAAAGTATCAACCCTGCAATCCCAGCGACTACTGGAGTGGCGCTGGAAGTACCGCCAAAAGTATTTGTGTAGTCCCCCGAATCGTAGCCGGCAACCCCGACTCGATCGGCAGTAAACACCCCCAAACCGGGCAAATACTGCCTTACCTCCGGCGGCGTGGCGATAAATCCGGTTTCGGGCAACCAAGTTCCCGGCGGTGCGTTGTTGCTGGGGGCGCAAACCGAGATGCTTGTTCCCCAATTGCTGTAAGCTGCTTTTTTGTTGAGGGAAGTGGAAGCGCTGACGGCAATTACGTCTGGGTGGACGGCAAATCCTGCCAGCCATCTAGTTTGACCCTCCAGGAAGTTGTTGGGCCAGCCTTTCTCGTTAACCGTACCGTTGACTGGGCGGTTGGCATTCCCCGCCGCGAACAGAATAACGCAGCCTCTGCCGCCCCGCCCTTGGGTTGCTGCTTTGGTGATGACGGCACTCTGCCGCAGGGAAAGGGGATAGTAAACAGCCGCAGGGCCCCAACTGCAAGAAATGACGGCGGCACCTTTTTCGATCGCCCAATTAAATATTTTTTCGACTGAATCGTCATCGAGAAAACCCGTGGTACGGATGGGCATCAGGGCGCATCCGGGGGCGACGCCCACAATGCCTTTGCCGTTTTCTTCAGCAACGGCGACGCCGGCACAACTTGTGCCGTGGTTGTCTGAGTCTGCGACTGGCATGGGGGAAGTGTCGCCGTCTTTGAAATCGATGGGTGAGACGATTTTGCCTTGGCCTTGAAAATCTGGGTGTGTCAAGTCAACTGAATCGTCGGCGATCGCAATTACGATCGATCGAACTCCGCGAGTCATGTTCCAAGCTGGTTCTGCATAAATTTGAGCACCGCCGACAAGTTCGTTGCCGCCTTTGTTGTTTAGATACCACTGTTTGGGATAAAGCGGATCGCGGGGCGTGTAATGCTGCTGCGTCTCTACTAAAATGTTGGGTTCCGCTACGAGAACTTCTGGATATCTTGTCAGGCGGTTGGCAATTTTGACCGGGTTTTCTGTTGCTTGTTTTGTGACCTCGCAGACGAAAGTGTTGGGAATTCCTTCTACTGGCCGGACTATTTTTAAAGATGCTGCATTGGCGATCGCCTTTCGCGATTGTTCATCTACTTGTTCGCCAAATTGAATGGTAATTTGGTTGGTTAAATAAAAGAATGTACTCGGATTGTTCGCGGGGCAATAGACGTGGCTGGCAAAAGCTACGGCATCGCTGGCGCGGGCTGTTTGCATTGCTGCTTCTAGGCGATCGGGCGCAACGAGATATTCATCGAGATTGCTTTGGCCGACGCGGCGGTTGAGTTTTGCCCCAGTTGTTGCAGCCCAATCGTTTGAGGCTGATGCTGTTGATGAGGGGCGGACTGTAAAGCGATCGTCAGCTTTTGACAGCAGCAATTCGTCGCCGCCGCGCTGCAAAATCACTGCCAGACTTTCATCGGGGACTCCAATTCCTTGATAATTTTGGATAGTCTCGGAGGTGGGTTTGCTTGGTTGTACCATCAGAAATGTTCCTGTTTAATTTGTATGTAGATTTATCACACCTATTTATAAGCTGTCAGGGAGGTTTTTACCATGCGGGGTTTGAAGCTGTAACTAACAGCGGTAGTTTTTCCATCAGTCCGCCTCGGACTTAGGATCGCGAATTAAATAATTTACACAAGTTTGTGGGGTGTGCCGCCCGCCCTTTCTGGTCGGGCGGGCGGGACCCCCCCCAAGAACCAT
>NZ_JAUBQW010000095.1:0-25475 GCF_036701485.1 Microcoleus sp. Pol11C3
GAAGTTACATCAGCAAATATTTGGAATTGGTTTACTCACTGCTGTTATTGTACCTCACCTTTGTAAGAAATGCTATAGATGAAAAAAATTAGAATATATTAAAATTTAAATAATTCACTGTTTTTAATATCTTTTGGGTGACAGACCAGATGGCTGTTTCACTAGAAGAAGTACCTGTTTGACAATAAAAAAGGTTAATCATACTACAAAAAATGCCTGCTTCCAAGAATAATCTTTGTTGTGGAACAGGCATCTTGCCTGTTCATGGTGTTGGTACAAAAAGTAAATTAAAAATAAATCAATAATAAATATGGATTTTCCGATCGCCCGACAACTCTTTTATCGAGAAATAAATCAGCCAGATGGCTCGATAGACCTGGCGAAAGCTGCCCTTTATATGGCTTTGGAAGAATACCCACATTTAGAGCCAGAGGAGTATCTCAACGCTCTCGACACGATCGCCGATGAAGTACGCGATCGGCTGCCGGCACAGAATTATCCGCTGCGGATAATTCAAACTATTAACAGCTATTTATACGGGGAGTTGCAGTTTGCGGGTAATGATGCTGATTATTACGACCCCCGCAATAGTTTTTTGAATGAAGTGATCGATCGGCGTACTGGCATTCCAATCTCTTTATCTTTGGTTTATTTGGAGGTGGCTAAGCGCATTGATTTTCCGATGGTGGGAATTGGGATGCCAGGACATTTTTTAATTAGACCGGATTTTGAAGATGCTGGCATTTTTGTTGATGCGTTTAACGGCGGCGAAATCTTGTTTCCTGAAGATTGTCAAGCCAGACTTTCTCAAATTTATGGTCAACCTATGGGTTTGCAGCCGACTTTTCTCGCTCCGGTAAGTCGCCGACATTTGTTGGGGCGAATGCTGGGAAATCTGAAGGCGATTTACTTGCAACAGGGAGATGCTGTGAGGGTACTCTGGGCGATAGAACGGATTTTGCTGCTGTTTCCCGATGCGCTGGGGGAACGGCGCGATCGCGGAATTCTCTACTATCAACAGGGACGCTTGGTGGAAGCGCGCCACGATTTAGAACTATACCTGAGAAATGCTCCGAATGCTCCTGATGCTGCTAGAATTCGCCAATTGGTCGATCGGCTCGATCGGGATCTTTGAACTTAAATTCGCTATATGTCGCACAGCACACTATAAGACATATTTAAGTAATACTCAATAAACTGCTGCCTGATGACCAAATTTGGCTTTTATCATTTTTGCAAAGGGATATAAAATTGTCAAAACGGTAACTATAACATATTAATTGTCAATTAACACCTATCTTTTGATAGGTTGAATTTGCGTGACTTGACTGTAAAATCATAGGTCATTTACGGAAATCCCGATTCGACTTTCCCGACTGATACCCGCACAGACGAGCGATCTAAAAAGTATTTTGACGTAAAGAGGCACAAACTCATGAACTTTCAGTTTCAACATTATCTCAACGGAATGCAACCGCTGTCAGCCCATTTTACCAAAAGAATGTCAAAGTCTTTATCATTGGGTTTGGCGCTTTTGCTGGGAACAAGTGCAGTATTCCTAAGCAGCGGCAAAGCCTTTGCATTAGATAATGTTACCGTAAAATACGGTGCTGTTGACGTAACATTACCGATGAGCGACTTGCAAAGCTTTGCACAAACCGGCAAAGCATCATCTCAACTGCAGAGCGTTCTGAGTCTTGCAAAACAAACTCCCGAGTCTGTGCGCGAAATATTAACGCGAGAAGTGCCTTTAGATTCCCAATTAGTAGCGCGGCTGGCAACTACTTATTTTGGGGAAATTGTTTTCAAACAATTGGGCGAGGTTGCTTATGCGCCGACTGCTCGGCTTCAAAGCGTGCCCGCACTGCGCGATGCTTTAGTCGCAGCTTCCAAAGATGGCAAAATATCGCTGATTGAAGTGATGCAAAGTTACAGCCCTGCGGCTTTAGAAGTTGACGGGAATCAAGCTCTGGTTATCTACGAGCGAGTGATTAAAGATGTGCAAGATTTGCAAGCTTTGTATAAGAATTCCCCGGCTTTGCAAAATACGGCTAACCAAGCCGTGAATTCGGCGAGAGAAATGATTTGTCAGCCCAATCCATCGGGAAGTGCGAAGTAAATAACTGAACTTGCAGGGGATGGGTAATGGGGAATTGGGAATTGGGAATTGGTGCTGTTTTTCCTATTAGCTCTTAGCTTTCAGCTATTAGCAATTACTCATCACACATTACCAATTCTTTGGCTACGTGAGGGTAAAACTTCCCAATTACCCATTATCCATTACCCCTTACCCATTCTTTGAGATAGTTGCTCGGCTACCCGCTTGAGTCGGCGGAGTTGGTCTTTCATATCTTTCTCAGTCCAAGGGGCTGCAAAGCGATTGAAACCAAATCTAATTAAACGATTGGGAATTTGAAATTCAAAGCGGTTAATCAAGAGAGTTCCTTGGATTTGGGGCTGGCATTCCCAGCGATCGCATCCTTTGAAAAATCCGTCAAACCCCCACACAATTAAACCGGGTTGTCGCTCCAACACCACACTCTCTAAAGTGGGTTGCAAAACGGGAATTTTTATGATAAATAAGCTGCGACTTCCTACTGCCGTATCCCATTCGCCCTCGGGCTCGCAGCGTAGCAGGGGATTGAGCCACTTGTGCATTAAAGTGCGATCGACTATACAACGCTCCACCAGAGTAGCAGCAGCGCGAATTTCAATGGATTGCTCGAAAACTTGACGAATTGACATGAGAACCTGCAACAAGGAGGGTATTACAAAACTTTGCTTACTTTATAGTCCTTTATTTACTTGTAACGTCAATTTTTCCAGAAATTAAAAGATTGACACACTCATAAATACAGTGTATCATCTTGAAATAAAGTATATATACTGATTATGGAGTTAGTCGAAAGGCACATCATTAAACCAAATCATAGGTTTTATCGAGAAGCCGATAGACTGTCTTTGCTGTGCAAAAATCTTTACAATAGCGCTAACTACATCTACCGTCAAAACTTTTTCGCTAGCCAACAAACAAACGCTCTGGCTGTTTATCACGCGCTCAAAACAAGTCCTGATTACAAAGCACTGCCCGCAAAAGTAGCACAAAGCACGCTCGGCTTAGTCCTCAAAGCATGGACTAGCTATTATCTGGCGGTGCGAAACTATCAGGAAGACCCAACTAAATTTAAAGCGATACCGAAAATCCCTCATTATAAAGGTTCAAGAGAGCGAAAAAGAGAGGACGGGCGCTATGTAGTTGTATTTAATTGTCAAGCTGTCAGCAAAAGAGCCTTAAAAAAAGGATACGCTCGTCCCTCTGGGACTAATATTTGGTTGCCATCAAAAGTCACCTCGATTCGGGAAATCCGGATTGTTCCCAAGGTAGGTTGTTATGTTGTCGAGGTGCTCTATGAAAAGTTAGAACAGCCTTTACAAGTTAATCAGAGAGTAGCTGCCATAGATTTAGGATTAAACAATCTGGCAACATTAACCTACAATGTTCCTGGGTTAGTACCGACAATCTTCGACGGACGGGCTGTTAAGTCAACCAATCAATACTGCAATCAAGTTTCATCGGTTTTGAAATCATTGCTGCCCGCCGCGCAAAAAACCAGTAAAAAACTCGCCAGATTGTGGCACAAGCGTAACTGTAAAGTGGATTACTACCTCCACACGACGAGTTCTGCAATTATTAAAGAACTCGTTAATCATCAAATTGGCTTGCTGGCTATAGGCTGGAACCAGGATTTCAAAGATGGGATTAAGACGTGCAAGGTTAACAATCAAACTTTTGCCTGCACTCCCCATAGCCGATTCGTGCAAATGTTGCAGTACAAAGGACAAATTGCGGGAATTAAAGTTGTGTTAGTAGAGGAGAGTTACACATCCAAATGTTCAGCCTTGGATAGGGAACCAATTCAACAGCATTCCGACTACATTGGCTGTAGGGTAAAAAGAGGATTGTTCAGAACCCAAACTGGACGCTTCATAAATGCCGATGTAAACGGTTCTTTGAATATTGGCCGAAAAGCAGTCGGAGATGGGTTTATCCCTAATTCGATAGAGGGTTTTGTAGTTAACCCAGTACGATTAAAAGCGTACAAACATTAAATTTAGGCGATGTCTAGATTTTCTGTAACTATTCTTAAAGTTTCGTCTTTTCCATGTCAAATCTGACGTTAACCTGAGAAAAAAATGAATGAAACTTGGCAAGAAGTAACTCAACCGATATCGGGACCAATAGCGGCTTTGTCCGATCGCATTTTGGCACAGGCCAAGCCCGGGAATCCGCTGACAGACGCCGAACGCGGAATTAACAATTTCATTCAGGGCTCAAACATTGAAAATCTCCTCTGGGCCGTCGGTATCCTCCTAGTTGGCTTGATAGTATCAGCCCTCGTCTCATCTGTAGTCGGAGGATTGCTCAAGAAGACTACGCTCGACAATCGGCTGGCTGCTTGGATTACCGGCCGGCCGGAAGGAGCTGGATCTCCGCAAGTGGAAAAATGGATTTCCACAGCGGTGTTCTGGATCATTTTTATCTTTTTCCTAATTGCCTTTTTCAACCGCCTGAATCTAACGGCTGTCTCGCAACCCCTCAATACTTTTCTGAATCAAATTACCGGTTTCTTGCCGAAGTTAGCCGGCGCGCTAATTTGGTTGGGGATTGCTTGGGTGTTGGCAACTGTAGCCAAAATGGCCGTATCGCGGGCGATGCGGACTTTTAGCGTGGACGAGCGCTTGAATCAGGAGGTGGGCGCAGCGCCCACTGAGCGCCCTTTGCTGCTGAGCGATACTGTGGCAAATGCGCTGTACTGGTTCATTTTTCTGCTGTTTTTGCCACTGATTCTCGACTCACTGGAAATGCAGCAGGCTCTGCTGCCAGTGAATAATTTGCTCAACCAAATTCTGGCGGCAATTCCGAAAATTCTGGAAGCTGTGCTGATTGGGTTTGTGGGCTGGCTGCTGGCTATGGTGGTGCGGCGGATTGTCACAAATCTGTTGGCTGCTGCTGGGGCTGACACTTTGGGCGCTCGGTTTGGAATTTCGCGGACTTCGGGCGGACAATCGCTGTCGTGGATTGTCGGGACGATCGTCTATGTTTTGATTTTGATTCCAACGGCGATCGCAGCTCTGAACGCTTTGGACATTCAGGCGATTTCGCAGCCTGCAGTCGCGATGCTCAACGACATTTTGGGCGCGGTTCCCAAAATCTTCACGGCAGCGCTAATTCTGGCGGTTGCTTACATTTTGGGGCGCTGGATCAGCGATTTGGTGACGAATATCCTGACGGGAATTGGCTTTAACAATGTCTTTTCTTGGTTGGGAGTGCAACAGCCGAAACAGCGGCTGCGACTACCCCCGAGTTCGATCGATCCGGACGCAACGATTCTTCAAGAACCGGAACTTCCGGCCCGCACGCCTTCGGAATTTGTCGGGATTGTGGTGCAGGTGGGCATCATGCTGTTTGCTGTGGTGGCGGCTACCGACGTGCTGGGGATTCCAGCACTGACGGCGATTGTCAGCGGTATTGTGCTGGTTGCAGGTAGGGTGCTGGCCGGTTTGGTGGTATTTGCGATCGGCTTGTATTTGGCGAATCTGGCGTTTAGCTTGATTGCCAGTTCTGGAACTCGCCAAGCGCGGCTTTTGGGCCAAACGGCTCGGATCGCGATTATTGCATTTGTTGCGGCTTTGGCGCTGCAACAGATGGGCATTGGCAGCGATATTGTGAATTTGGCTTTCGGGCTGCTGCTCGGGGCGATCGCAGTTGGCATTGCTCTAGCTTTTGGTTTGGGCGGGCGCGAGATTGCGGCCGACCAAATTCGCGAATGGTTAGCGTCGTTTAAACAAGATAAGACGCCGCGTTTGTAACTCTATAAAAAGGCGTTTGTCAAGTACAAACGCCTTTTTTTTATGCTTAATTTCATTACCGTCAGGCATCTCATCCCCGAAGAAGTGTGATAGAGAGCGTAAGTCTTATAGAAGAAATTTACAGCCTCGGATCGACAGGTTCGCTCTCCATCGCTAACACTCCGAAAACGCACTCGTGAACTTGTCTCAAAGGAGCACCCGCAACAAATCGCTCCAATGCTTCTACACCGAGAGCAAACTCTCGCAACGCCAAAGAACGCTTGCCGGAAAGTCCGCGCGATCGCAGTTTTTCTAAATGTTCCGGCAAAGAATATTCCAGACCATAAATAATTCGCAAATACTCTTTACCGCGACATTTTACCGCCGGCTGTACGAGTCCTTTGCTATTTTTGACAATAAAATCCATTGGTTTAACCACCATTCCTTCGCCTCCCGAATCAGTCAGTTTTTCCCACCATTGAATCCCTGCGAATCTGCTGTCAAAATCTGTTATTTCAACTATTTTGTATTCAGTAGCTAACAGCAATTCAGGGTCAGCTTTACAAATTTGTGAAATCTGTTCCATGTGCCAACAGTGATTTTTGTCAGTGTGAACAGTTCCCTCGGTTGCCAAGATGTGGAAAGGCGCTAATTTGAGGTCCAAGAGCGATTTCACTGGCCAGCAGTAGCGCTGGTAGGCCTTAACATAGCGATCGGCTAGTTCGGCTCGCTCTTGGTAGCTGGTTAGCAAAGAATTAATTTCAACTCTCCGCTGGTTTGCCTGTTCTAAGCTCTTAATCGCCTCCGCAAACCCGTGACGAGATGCTGTTCCCACGGCGGCGTATTGCTCTTTCAATAAACCTTGAGCTTTGGCGGACCAAGGCATTAATTCGCAGTCCAAACACACCCAATCGGTTTGAAATTTCTCCCAAAAATTGCTGGCAGTGAGAGCGACATTTACCCGCGCTAAAAATTCTTTTTCTAAGGTAGAATTATTGAAAAAATGCCGTCCCGTGCGGGTGTAGCAAATGCCAATACTCTCGCTGAGAATGCCAAAGCGGCGTAAAGCTGCCGATGCGTCGCGGCAAACAATCACAACTGCACGGGAACCCATGTGCTTTTCTTCGCACACAACTGTCGATATGCCCTGCTGTTGGTAGTAGCTAAATGCTTCGGCTGGATGTTCTAAAAGTCCTGGTTCTTTGGAGGTAGCAGCGGGAGACATTGTGGGCGGCAAATAAATCAGCCATTTGGGATTGGCTGCAAAGCGACTCATTACTTCTAGGGCGGCGATCGCATTTTCTTCTTTAATCGTAATGTTACTTTGCAGGCGAGTTGAAATGATGCGTTTTCCGAGTACGTCGCTAATGTCCAGTACGTCATCAAACTGCTGTTGGGCGGTGATGTTCACTGCCGCCAAACCGCTATTGATAACGGGTGAATTCATGTCTTTATTGTTAAGTGGAGTTGGGCTGTGTTGAAAGGCGATCGGTTTGGCAGGTTCGCAGTAGATTCTAGCAGCAGGAACGCTGACAAATTCTCTTTCGGGATACCGCAAAGCTGTTAGTTTGCCCCCGAAAACGCAGCCCGTGTCAATATCAACTGTATTGTTCAACCATTCTGTTTCTGGAACGGGGGTGTGTCCGTAAACAACCGCTGCCTGACCTCGATATTCGGCGGCCCAATTGTAGCGGATGGGCAAGCCGAATTCATCGATTTCGCCAGTTGTTTCTCCGTACAAGGCGAAAGCTCGAATGCGGCCCGATGCGCGTCCCTGAAATTCAGCTTTCATCCCGGCGTGGGCGACGACTAATTTTCCGCCATCGAGGACGTAGTGCCCGATCAAACTATCTAAAAATTGGCGAATTTCTCGTACGGCTGATTCGCGCGATTCATCCGGTAAAGCGGCAATTTCTGCTAAGGTTTGTTCGAGTCCGTGGTTAATTTTGACATTTTTGCCGTTGAGTTTTCGCACCAGTTTGATGTCGTGATTTCCAGGTACGCACAAAGCTGTTTCTGCGAGTACCATGTTTCGCACGAGTTTGAGGGTGTCGAGAATGCGCGGGCCCCGATCGACCAAATCGCCCAAAAACACGGCTTTACGGCCCTCCGGGTGCGCGTAGGTGGGAAAATTCCCCAAATCGGATTCGCCCGATTTTTCGATAATTTGATAGCCCAACTGTTGCAGCAATTGTTCCAATTCGTCGCAGCATCCGTGAACATCGCCGATGATGTCAAAAGGGCCGCAGTCGCTTTTGCGATTGTTCCACAAAGGTTGTCTCTCGACTTCCACCGCGTCGATTTCTTCTGGGGAACGGAGGACGTAAACGTAGCGAAATCCTTCGCGATCGAGATTTCGGAGCGATTTCCGCAAACTTTGGATGTGCCGCCGAACTACGTGACTGCCGAAGTTGCGGTTTGGACGTGGTTGATTGCGATCGGCACACAATTTTTCGGGTAAATCTAGCACAATAGCAACCAAAAAGCAATGATATTTTCGGGCTAATTCCAACAAAGATTTGCGGCTTTCCGGCTGAACGTTGGTGGCATCAATCACAGTTAACTTACCCGCCGCCAGACGTTTAGCAGCGATTAAATGCAATACTTCAAAAGCATCAGCGGTCGCCGCTTGATTGTTTTCGTCATCGGAAACCAGACCCCGGCAGTAATCCGAGGAAATGATTTCTGTAGGTAGGAAATGCTGCCGCGCAAAGGTGGATTTGCCGGAACCGGATGCACCGATGAGAACGACTAGGGATAGTTCTGGAAGCGTAATTTTCAGGGAATAATATTATTCAGCAAACATCTGTACCAAAGTATCTAAAACTGCTTTTTGTTCGTCAGCGCTGATTTGACCGAGATATTTAACTAATCGATTTTTGTCAACTGTCCGAATTTGATCGAGGACGATTTGCCCATCTTTGCCTTGAAAATGACAATCTATGCGGCTGGGATATGGTCGCCCCTTCGTTGTCATTGGAGCAATGATGACAGTGGCAATGCGCTTGTTCATCTCATCTGGTGAAATCACCAAACAAGGTCTAGTTTTCTGAATTTCACTGCCAACAGTGGGATCAAGATCAAGATTCACTAGAAAAACATCAAAACGTTTGACTACCATTGCCACTCAAGCTCCTCCCAATCCGTAGTGGTGACATCATCAAGAAGGACATCATCATGTTGCTCTGCCATTTTTGCGAACGCTTCCTCCCAGCCGGCACGCGGTTTTGGGGCTGCACCAATGACGATCCAACCGGCAGGCGGTTTTTGGGCTGAACCAATGACGTACCAATCGGCACCCGGTTTTTGGGCTGCACGAATGACGATCCGATCGCCGTGAACTTCGATTTCTACTGCTTCGCTAATACCAATTTGCTCTAACAAAGATTTGGGAATGTGAATGCCCTGAGAATTGTCAATTTCAACGATTTGGGTTTGAATAGATTTACTCATAGCTGAAGCCTGCATTTTTCCAAGTTTAACTATATTGTAAGCACAAACAGACTGGCGGTATTATTTTAGCTGGAAAAATATTGCCATTTGCGTAGGCGAACCTACTTCTAAATCTTCAGTTCCCACACAACGAAACTCTACCCGACAGCCAAACCGTTCGGCAACCCCATTCGCCCAAGCTTGAAATTCGGTTCTTGTCCACTCAAAGCGGTGATCCCGGTGGCGAAATTTGCCCGCAGGCAAGTTTTCAAACCGAACATTATATTCAATATTTGGAGTTGTGACGATCGCACTTTTGGGCCGGATAAATTCAAATAAAACGCGCTCAAAAGCAGCTAACCGTTCTAACTCCAGATGTTCGATCACTTCAATTACTGCCGCCGCATCAAAACCAGTCAAGCGGCTGTCCCGATAAATCAGCGAACTTTGAATTAGTTGAATCCGAGATTGCTGTGCGGGAGACAATCGATCGATTTGCAAACGTTCCCTGGCAATTTCCAATGCGCGATAGGACACATCGACGCCTGTAATTTGTTCGATCGAGCTTTCTTTCAAAAGCAGTTTCAGCAGTTTTCCCTCACCGCAGCCCAAATCTACCACTCGCTTAGCACCACTTTGCTTTAAAACCTCCGTCACAGCTTCCAAACGCTCTTGATTCAAGCTAATTCGCTGTTCTAAAACTTCCTCTTCTTGCTGATAAGAAACTTCGAGTTCCTCAGGGTCGATATGAGCTTCTTCTGCTAACTGTGCCACAGCAATTCGCGTCAGACGGCGCTGGCGTTTCAGATAGCGGTTGGCAATTTGTTCGCGGGCGGGATGCGCGTTCAATTAACCTTCGCCGTGATGCAATAATTTCTCGATTTCATCATCGCCCACCCAATAATGTTTGTCGTCATCCAACACCGGAATTAGCACGTAAAGATGGCTTAACAAATCCGCCAAACGAACTGTATTTTGCAGTTCCACAGAAAAATAAGGACTCGCGCCCCACTCGGGAAATTGCTCGTCAAGAATCAGGGGTTTTGCTGCGACTTGATAGCCAAGCGGCTCAAACATTTGCCGCAAAAACTTCTCGCCACCGCGACAGGGCAAAACCGCCAGATTAACTGTCAAAGGAATAGCTGTTTCTGCGAGTTCTGGGCGGTCTTTGCAGCGACCGGATAGAGCTGTACTAAAGACTTTGGCGAGGGCGACAGACAGAAACGAAGAGGCAACGTAGGGGCGATCGTTCACGTATTGTTCGAGAGGGCGATCGCCCGATTTCGACTTGCCCCGCACCAAACCAACCGGATCGACATCTAAGAGTAAAGCCGCCGTGCACCTTTCTGCATTTGCCTCTGGATAAAACACGCTGGCTTGCCCGAAAGTCATCGGAAAGCATTGATGGCGATCGGGATGTTTGTGCAGCAAATAACCCAAATCCGTAGCTGGGACGAGAGTTGTGGAAATAGTTAATAACACAGGACTTACGCAGGCACACTTTATATAGTGTACAAAAAATCGCGAGAGGACTTACGCACAGCCTCAATATAGGGTGCTGACGCGGTGACAAGCAAGTTGAAAGACTTGAGAGGCAAGGTTTTGAGTTGATCGACCTCAAAAAAGATGCTCGCGGACGATCGTCAATGAAAGAGGGTGGGTATCGTAGAAAATGAGGTTCAAGGGCGATCGCTGCCCAGGATCGTTATCAATAAGCTTGTCAAGAAACCATCATGTTTTTCTAGGTCAATCCGCCTCAACGATTTAGCGATCGAGGTAAAATAGGCGCTATCACCCCGTCAGGAAATTTCCAGTTTAATTATTAAAATCGGTGTATTTTTATTAAAATCTGTAAATAACCTGAAAAGTTTCAGTCTCCTCACTCACCTCGGGGTATTATACTGAAAAAATCAGTCTAATTAATAGTTAGATCTCACCATATTTGAAGCATAAGATAAGGAGAAAATTTGCTATGTCTGAAGTATGTTTTAATGTCAGCGGTCATAAAATACAATTAATTATAAGCCTGTTGGGAGCAAAAGAAAGTATTGTTCATGATAACAAAACGATTTCCGAAAAAAGCAACCTTCTCCCTCGGACATCTAACCACTCTTTTAAAGTCAATGAAGATGGAGAAATGTCAAGCTATGAAGTGGTTTTTAAACCCCAGTTTTCCGGTGTACTAGAATATAGTGTTAAACGAAATAATGTCCTGGTTAAAAAGGGTACATTAAGTGCATTGACAGGCGGATTAATGAGGATATTCTTTTTTTTCATTGGTCTGGCTTGGTTCTTAAATACAATATTGGTAATTTTTATCCCACTATTTAGAGAAGTTTACATTAAATCGCTTTTAAGTTATCTTGATCTCGGAATAGAGTTCCTGTTTTCTATTGCTTTTTTGGGATTTGCACTCGACTTAAAGAGACTTCTTTTAAGAAACTTGCGCTTTGTCACCACAGTGCTCTGGATTCGTGTAGGTATAATGATTTTCGGCTCCTTACTACTTATTTTCCGCTACCTACAAGAAGGAATTATTTTGAGTTACATTTGGGTTATTGCTCTTAGGCTTGGATATATCTGGCTATTTTGGTATCTTTTGAAGAATTGTGAGGCGCTAGCTCAAGAATTTAAGTCCCAATCTTCCTAATGTGAGAGTTATCCGGCGATGGTCAAAGCAGGGGGTAAAGTACGCAGTGCCAGCCTTGTCAAAGTCCGAGCGAGGGATTTGCCTCATCAAGGGCGATAGTAATAATTGGTAATTGGTAATGGATAATTAGTAATTGGTTGTTTATTATTTTTTTTATGTATTTATTTCATAGTTGCTCCTTCTTCCTTTTTGCTTTTTCTCACTGAAATTTCTGTTTTTCTACACTTCCCAAATCCAACTTAGCCCGCAACTCCTCCTTAATCCGATTTAAAATAGAATCCTCATCCAAAGAAGACAAAATCTTGCTCACAACAGCCTTTGGCCCATCATCTCCCCAAGAAGCACCATTAGCCAAATAAGCCTTAGTAACTTGACCAATTCCGTAGGAAGAAACCCCCGCGATCGCAGCTTGCGTCACCGCCACAGACAAATAAGGCCCTAAAGCCAAACCCCCCGTCGCCGGCGTCGCCAAACCCAACAATCCTTTCAACGAGCTCAAACCAAAATTAGCCAACAATTCGCCGGCCGTAATTCCCCCCATACTAATTGCAATCTTTTGCAGCAATTCCACCGCGCCCGCTTCCGTCATCGCAATGCCGTAAACTTTAGATAAAGTTAATATCATCACCACATCAATTACCGCACCGCTAAGAATATCAACTACAGTAATTGGATTAAGTGCGATCGCCACCGCTTTAGTCATTACCGCGTTCCAGATAATTCGATTAGCCGCGTTATCTCGAATCTCCATTTTTCGCTGCACCAACTGCTCGTTAATATCCCCCGCACAGAGCATCGTATTCAGCGCGACCAAAGATTTGCCTTCCCGGTCTAAAATCTCCAAAATCTTTAATTTTAAATCTTGCACTTGTGGCAAACTGCGAGTCATTTGCACGCCCATACTTCCGTCGGGACGGCGCACCGCCCTTGCCGTCAAAGGCGAAGCCGCCGCCATCACAATTTCATCGGGAGATAACAATTCTCTCACGCGGTCGTCTCGAATTTTATGATAAATTGCCAGCCTGTCTGCATCAGGATACTGGTCAATTTTATTAAACACTAATAACATCGGTTTTCCGGCTTCCCGCAACTGCGAAAGTGCTGCGTATTCCACCTTTGTAATGTCGCCAGCAACTACAAACAAAATCAAATCTGCTTGTTTAGCAACGCGGCGGGCTAAAAGTTCGCGAGTTTCGCCGTCAACTTCATCTATTCCCGGAGTGTCGATTAATTCAACTTGCGACAAACGGTAAATAACTGGCGAAAGTCTATCGGGCAAATTCTCATCAATTCCCTCTCCGACATCCCACTGGCCGATAGTCGTGGTGCGAGTCACCCCGTGAGTCGGGCCAGTTTCAAACACATTTTGACCTAGCAGCGCGTTCAAAACCGAAGATTTTCCCCTTCCCACCATCCCAAACACAGCTATTTGCACGCAAGCGCGCTCTAGCTTGTCGAGCATTTTCTCCAATCCGCCAATTTCCGGTTCCAGTCCAGTTCGCTCTTGAACTGTCAAGTCGAGATTTTCTACTATATCTCGCAGAGCATCTTTAGCGTGGCGCAGGTTGAGTTCTGCCTGAATGTCTGCGAAGCTTAAAATTGTGTCATCTAATTCTCGATCGACATTTGAAAAATCGGAGGCTTCAGTCATTGTTACCTGAGGTTATAGCTTTGCTTTACTTAAAGTTTCAACCCATACCATGCCATTCTAGCTTTTTCCGTCTGCTTTGTACATTAGGAGTACGGCAATGGTGCGTTTAGAATCTGGGTAGGGACACAGCATTGCTGTCTCCCTACAGATATCATGTAAAACCTGTTTAATTTACAACAATGATTAACCGCCACCAAATAATAGCCAGTTATCCATTTCCTTTACGTGTAATAATTTTCCTATTAATCTTGCTCGCAATATGGCTGCCGCTAGCAGCACCAATTTATCTCTTAGTTAAAGATAGTAACCTAGCAACTATCCTGACAATGGGATTGTTGTTTACTGAGTTTCTGTTCCTAGTGCCGCGCTGGGGAAAACAGGTTTACGGACAAACCCAATTACTCAAAAGTTACGGTTTAATCAATACGCGAAAAAACGGTTTGGAGCTTTTAATCGGATTGGCGATCGGGCTTTTGATCACTTTCAGCTTATTTGCGGTGCAAGGGCTGTTCGGCTTAGTCGCGTGGCACAATTCTGAGAACTTGCCGAGAATCATCTCAGAAGGGCTGTTAAGCGCTCTTGGAGTCGGTTTTGCGGAGGAGTTGGTATTCCGGGGTTGGTTGCTGGACGAGTTGCAGCGGGATTACAATTATAAAATATCTCTGTGGGCGAATAGCCTGGTGTTTGCCCTATCTCATTTTATCAAACCAGTCGCCGCTATGCTGGGGAGTTGGCCGCAGTTTCCGGGGTTATTGTTGCTGGGTTTGATTCTGGTTTGGGGAAAAAGATCGCGCCAAAATCGCCTCGGTTTGTCGATCGGGCTTCATGCAGGTTTAGTCTGGGGATATTACATAATTAACATCGGGCAGTTAGTGCGATATTCGACATCTGTTCCCGAGTGGGTGACAGGAGTTAACGGCAATCCGCTAGCTGGGGCGCTCGGGCTTTTGTTTTTGAGCGTGTTGGCCTTGGGAATGCGAAAAATGTCTGAACATTCCAAAGGTTTCGAGTAAGGACGAAGAACCCTTATTTCCCACAACTTTTAGGGCTAAAGTCCTCACTACCACCCAACTTATTCAGAAATTTATAAACTTATGAAACTCAGCATCTTTGGCACTGCTACACTGTTAATGTATACAGGTTTGTTAGCTCCGGCAAACGCACAAAATGCCCCACAATTCAAGCCTAATAATTCTTTAGTTCAAGTGCAGCCAACGCGAGAACAAGTTCTCAATGCTTGCATCCAGAATCGGGCTGAAACGCTGCCAAATCCTTTTACCGATGTACCTTCCAATCACTGGGCTTACAAACCCGTTTTAACCATGTATTATTGCGGCGTCTACCGAGAAGCAACGCCACCTGCTTTAATTCAAGAATTGCTGCAATCAACACAAACAAATTGACCATCCCGAATTTCATCTGCGTTAATCCGCGTTCATCTGCGGTTAAAAAAACAAAAACCGCAGATGTAAGGCAGATTAACACAGATAAACGCAGATAATTTCAAGATAATTTGGGCATGAGTGCAAGAGGTCTATTCTTAAAATTGAGCTCGAACCGTAAACGAATAATCCCCGCCCGGTTCAAGCTGATAATCCCATTTTTCTAGAAAGCGGTGCAGCGGTTCCTGAATCAATGCCCTACCCTGAGAAGGCTCAAGAATCAGTGTTTTTTCTGACGTGAAACGCCACTGAAACTGCCACTCAAAATTGCCGGCAGTCACTTCACCCTCAATCGTGCCTTTTTGCCAAGATTGGCCAGTAACTCGGACATATGCAGTTGTTTCAGGCAAACGTCTCGAACTCACCTTTTTGTTTCCGCGTTTGTTTCTGCAATTGTGCGACTATTGTAAAGGCTCATGGCTTTTTCTACTCCTTGGTGCAGACTCAGTTCCACAGCTTCTACAACCAGTTTAAGCACTTTCTCTACTAACTGACTTTCCTCTGAGGAAAACTTTCCTAAAACAAAGGAAATCGTATCTTTCTCATTTTTAGCAGCATCGTTTTGAGGTTTGCCAATCCCAATCCGCAATCGGGGAAATTTGTCTGTGCCCAAATGAGAAATTGTCGATTTCATGCCGTTGTGCCCGCCGGCTGAACCGGCAAGCCGCATTCTCAATTTCCCGATCGGCAAATCCATATCGTCGTATACTATTAATACCGACTCCGCAGGTATTTTGTACCAATCCGTCGCCGCCCGAATCGCTTGACCGGAGAGATTCATGTAAGTAAGCGGTTTCAGCAAGCGGATTTTCTGTCCCCGCGGCCGGTTTCCCTCGCCAAATATGCCTTGAAATTTGCGATTTTCCGACAGGGAAATCTGCCAAGATTTAGCCAAGGCATCGACAGCATTAAAGCCTATGTTGTGTCGGGTGCGATCGTATTTAGGTTCGGGATTTCCCAACCCAACTATTAGCTGGGGAATCACTAACTCCGCTGGTGTTTCCGACTTCTGAGTGTTGTTCATTTAAATGTCTGTGCTATCTTCCTTGGGATTAGCCGCCGTGAGTTTTTCAGTTGCCGGTTTGCTGCTAGTTGCTACTGCTTCTTCTAACTGCTTAGCTTCCCGCGTGAATTCCGACTCAAAATCCCGCGAAGCGTCTTGAAAGCCCCGAATTGCCTTCCCCATACTCCTGCCAATTTCTGGTAATTTTTTCGGGCCAAATACCAATAGGGCGATCGTAAAAATAACGGCCATTTCCGGCAAACCAATGCCAAAAATATTCATGGTTTTTCTCCTGCAATTTGTTTAGTTACTTCTTGTTTATTTATGATGGCAAAAGTAATCGGAAAGGGTAAGGAAAAACGGGAAAACTTAGCTTTTACCCTTTCTCCTCAACCCTCAGCTTTTACTTTTAGCCTTACTGTTTTGTGATCAATTTTTAGCGGCCGAGACTCGACCAATCCATATCCACACTCTCCAGAATCAGAGAAGAGTTGTAGATTTGCAAAATAATCAACAAGAACACGAAAAACAGTCCAATGAACACGCTCATCAATAGCGTGGTTCCCCAGCCGGGGGCTACCTTGCCGTATTCCGAGTTAAGCGGTTTGAGTATATCTCCTAACCAAGTCCGTTGTGCCATAAGTCACCTGCAATGAATCTCTACAGAAAAGTTTGACATATTTCTACCGCTAATTGCGATCGCAATTTCTCAGAAATGCGGCATGGGGGACTGGGAGAAGGGGGAGTGGGGGTTGGCTGCCATACCGTACAGCGCCTAAAATCACGAGACTTTCAGACGGATTGTTATTTTTTGTAATATTATAGAGTGGAGCACTCATAATCGATCACAAATATGGAACCCGCAGCAGTTCTCGGCATTTCTCTCGGCGTGTGTCTGGTGGCAATCACCGGATTCTCGATCTACACGGCTTTCGGCCCTCCCGCTAAGGAATTGAGAGATCCTTTTGAAGAACACGAAGACTAAAGAAGAAGGAAAGCACAACACGGATTCGGACACGGATACACGGATGAATTTAAGTGTGTTTCCAGATATCTCCTATTCTCGGTCTCTCCCTCTCTCCCTGGTAGATATTCTTCTAGGGGCGGGAAGGGAGTGATGCTGTGAGGCGATCGCCTGTCGCATTCTCGTCAATGGTATATTTTTCAGAAATACAGTAAATCTCTATTCCATTTAAGCTAAAAATTATCAAGTTTCAGGGCAAAGCATAATGGGCAATACCTTTGGGCATTTATTTCGGATATCGACATTTGGGGAATCTCACGGCGGCGGTGTGGGAGTAGTAATTGACGGTTGCCCACCCCTGGTGTCGATTGACGCATCGGAAATTCAAGCCGAACTCGATCGCCGCCGCCCTGGCCAAAGCAAAATTACTACGCCCCGCAAAGAAGCAGATACCTGCGAAATTCTGTCCGGGGTGTTTGAAGGCAAAACTTTGGGAACGCCGATCGCAATTTTAGTCCGCAATCAAGACACTCGCCCCCAAGATTACGGCGAAATGGCCACAACTTACCGCCCTTCCCACGCGGATGCTACCTACGATGCCAAGTACGGAATTCGTAACTGGCAAGGCGGAGGTCGATCGTCTGCGAGGGAAACAATAGGTAGAGTAGCAGCAGGGGCGATCGCTAAAAAAATTCTCCAACAAGCAGCAGGAGTCGAAATAGTCGGCTACGTCAAACGCATCAAAGACTTAGAATGTGTCGCCGACCCGGACACTGTTACCTTAGAACAAGTAGAAAGCAACATCGTCCGCTGTCCAGATGCCGAATGTGCCGAAAGAATGATTGAACTGATCGAAAAAGTTCGCGACAGCGGAGATTCGATCGGCGGTGTAGTCGAATGCGTCGCCCGCAACGTACCCAAAGGCTTGGGAATGCCCGTATTCGACAAACTCGAAGCCGACTTGGCCAAAGCCATCATGTCCTTGCCCGCCAGCAAAGGCTTTGAAATTGGTTCCGGGTTTGCCGGGACTCTGCTCAAGGGCAGCGAACATAATGATGAATACTATACTGATGATAAGGGTGTAATTCGTACAGTGACGAATCGCTCCGGCGGAATTCAGGGCGGCATTGCTAACGGCGAAAATATTATTTTGCGGGCGGCATTCAAGCCAACTGCGACCATTCGCCAGCAGCAGCGCACAGTAACCCGAGAAGGCGAAGAAACGCTGTTGGCTGCCAAAGGACGGCACGACCCTTGCGTTTTGCCAAGAGCTGTGCCAATGGTGGAAGCGATGGTAGCTTTAGTGTTGTGCGACCATCTGCTGCGCCATCACGGACAATGTGGAACCTTAAAGTCTGAATTTTAAAATGGAAATCAGCTTGTCCTCAGTAGCGGCAACTCCCGTTGATTGCCCTCAACCCTCCGAATCCATAAAAGGTATAGATGATTTTGTAGTACAGTTCTGGGGCGTGCGGGGCAGTGTTCCGACACCCGGAGAGGAAACTGTTCGCTACGGTGGCAATACTTCTTGTTTGGAAATGCGAGTCGGTGGAAAACGCTTGATTTTTGACGGCGGAACTGGCTTGCGGATGCTGGGAGACCAGTTGCTGCAAGAAATGCCCGTGCAAGCTTATATGTTTTTTACTCACTATCACTGGGATCACATTCAAGGGTTCCCGCTGTTCGCCCCAGCTTTTATCCGCGGCAATAGCTTTGATATTTACGGGGCGACTCCGCCGGATGGAGATTGCATGAAAAGGCACTTCGTCGAACGGGTGCTGCACTCGAATTCGCCGGTGCCACTGATGGGTTTGCAGGCAGATTTGAATTTCTACGAACTCAATCACAACCAGACGATGATGCTGGACGATATTGAGATTAGGACGGGTTCTCTGAATCACCCAAATACTGCTATGGGATATAGGGTGACTTGGCAGGGACGATCGGCTGTTTACTGTTCGGATACGGAACATTTTCCTGATCGCCTTGATGAGAATATTTATAATTTGGCCCTCGACGCTGACGTGCTGATTTACGACGCGATGTACACAGACGAGGAATATCACAACCCCAAGTCTCCGAAGGTTGGTTGGGGACACTCGACTTGGCAGGAAGCGGTAAGAATGGCTAAGGAGGCGCGGGTGAAACGAGTGGTGATTTTTCACCACGATCCTGCTCACACTGACGATTTCCTCGATCGCATCGCCGAAGATGTGAAAATCGCTTTTCCGAAGGCTGTCATGGCCCGCGAGGGTCTTATTTTGCCGATCGGCTTCTGAACATTCGCCCTTGTGAGATTGATCGAACCATCAACCGATCGAACCATAATTGTTATGTGAATATGTGGATCGGGTCTCGCGCCCCGATCCACAATTTTTTTTAATCCGCAGCAAACTCTTAACTGCATGGTATAATTCTTGCTTGTTAAGTTTTTAGGCAGAGTATTTAAGGTTTTTTTTATTCTTCAACCGCGTCCGCAAGACGCCAAGACGTAAGATAATTGGAGGATTGCCAAGGGTGAAAAGGAGACTGTTTTGAATGTCAACAAACACGGGGAGGCGAGGCGATCGCACGCCTGAGTGCTAGTCTGATGCCAGTAGACTTCCAGAAGCCTTGTTACAGATGAATTATTAAGGACAAAAACTGAAGTTATAGCTCGGATCAAATAAAAGCGCGATCGGTTTTTTAGGCTCATGAATATTGACAACTCTCAAAAGCTAATAGCTTTTAGGTACAAACTGAGAAAATTTTCAGCAGTCAATTTGACTAACCAGAAAGAAACGATCGCTCTTGGGTTTGGCAGTAGCTGCGGCAAGCGAATGTTATGACTTGACTATCAAAATGGGAAATTTACGTTTTAGATCTTCAGCACATCAATACAGATGGATTGCCCTAGGCAGTTTTGCTGTAATTATGGGTATTTCAGGCGCTCTGGCCTACCGCCTCGCCCCGCCCCCCGGATTCATGGCTCAAGGCACTCTCACTTCTAATAATCCGCCAGTCAAATTTTCGAGTACGGGCACGACAATTCTCAAGCAGGGAGAGCAACTCACCCCGGAGGTTCTCCTAGCAGATAATGTTGTCAAAGCAGTGGCAGATGCAGTTAAGCTGTCGCCCCAGCAAGTTCGACAAAATGCTAGTGTCAAGATTTCTAAGCCAGAACAACCCCTAGAGATTGTTGTGGGCTATCGCTCGCTCGATCAGCAGCAAGCAATCCAAACGGCGGATATGTTGATGAAGGGCATGGTTGAAAAAAGCCGCCTGATTAACAGATATCGGTGGCAATCAGTCAATCAGTCGCTCAACCAACGCTTGGCACAAGTCACTCAAGAGCTGAAACAAGCTCAGCAAAAACTCGACCAATACGAAAGAGAGCGCGCTCGCCTGTTGCAGCAAATGAAGCTGCAGCAAGACGTTTATAACAAAACTCAGCTTGCAATGGCGGATACGCAAGCGTCGGAAAAAGAAATGGTCAGCAGTTTGGCCGCCGCTACAGTGCCGCAAATTGTGGCGACGCCCACGAGCGATCCGACTGTGCCTCTGATTTTGGGAATTGGCTTGCTGTTGGCGATTTTGGTCAGCCGGGGCTTGATTCCTTCGGTGGCGGATTGGAGGTACAAAGCAGCTTTTCAGCGAGAAGAGAGCGAAAGGCTCCAAAGTGCTTTGTACCGACTGATCAAAGAAGGCCGCGGCGAAATAACTCTGGTGCGGTTTGCGATGGAAACGCGGCTGTCGCCGGATGTCGCTCAGCGTTTTTTGAACCAACAAGCTGAAGTTTTTAATGCCAATTGCGAAATTAAAGACGACGGCAGCATTTTGTATCACTTCCACATTTAAAGGGCTGCGAGCGATCGCGCTCCACAGAATAATTTAGCCGATCGAGTCATCACTACTCGATCGGCTTGTTTTTTTCTTAATACAACTAATATCAGGTTCGGTCGATCGAGTATCCTCCTTTAGGTAGGCGCTGGTTGACGGGATCTATAACTTATACTACTAATACAGATTTTGGTAAGCCCGCCGACGCGAGCTGGCGTTGCGGTGATTTTACCCGACATGATATTACCCTCAGCCCGGTTTCTTAGCTTGTAGCGTGCCCCGGAGCTAAAAATTGCTTGATCGACAGGTGTTGACTAACGTAGAGCACCCGAAGATTGTGCCAGTTCCTCCCAGACAGGCTAAAAAATATTTTTTTGTTCCGCTTGCTTTTTGCTTAAATATATGTATACTGATAAAAAGTCGGTAAATGTACGGTTGCTTTTTACCTCAGTTACCTGGTTAAAGGGTAATTTATCCTTAAATATTTCTTAAGGTAGAACATAACTCAGTAGAAATGCGGTAGCATAGAGCAATAACCGATTCAGGGAGTTTATGTAGTTTCACATCAGAAACTCGATCGGGCAAAAGCCTGGAATCCAACTCCCGGACTGAAAGCGTACATTTTCATATTGAACTTTTGTAATCACCTAGAGGCTACACCATGATTTTTGGAATAATTGGTTCTTCTTTCCTAGCTTACTTTTTGCTAATGTCGGTCGCTAATTACGGCGACACTGGAATGTAGATTGGTTAAGGCACTTATGCACCGAGACATAAGGCAACAGGCAAAAAAAGCTGTTTGACAACTACTTGACAACTTCGATTAAGTCTCAGCTTGGGCCATGTCTCTCGTGTCAGCTAGGACAAGAAAATGGATGGATGAAGGAGTCGTTAAGTACCGCTGTGACTGGGAAGAAGCAGACCCTGTAGCTGCCCGGAACATAGCAGATTTGATGGACTGGCGCGATCGGCTCCACTCTTGGGGATTAATTGGCGTCTACGAAAATGGCATAGGGTTTGGCAACGTCAGTGTCAGACTCGGTAATTCTTGCCAATTCGTGATATCGGGAACCCAGACTGCACATTTGAGGACTCTGGGACCAGAATTCTACTGTACTGTTACCGAATTTAACTTAGAACAAAATTACCTCGGCTGCCGGGGCCCCGTACAAGCTTCGTCGGAGTCCCTGACTCACGGGGCACTGTACCTTCAGAGAGAGGAGGTGGGCGCGATAATTCACGTCCATAATCCTAAGCTATGGCAGCAACTGCTGTTTAAGATTCCTACTACTAGAAAAGAAATACCTTACGGCACTCCCCAGATGGCCTTAGAAATGTTTAGACTTTTTGAGGAGGAGAATTTGGCACAGCGCCAAATTCTGGCGATGGCCGGTCACGAGGACGGTATTATCTGTTTTGGCAGAACCGTGGACGAAGCTGGCAAAGTGCTTTCTGCTGTGATTGGTTACACCTGAGATATTGCACTATTTTCCGAGAAAAGTAAGAAACCTGGTTTATGGACCAAAACCTAGGAGTTTACCTGTGTCTATAGTCATAAACTAAGGTGATGACGTGGATGTCTGATTTGAGTTAGACTGAGCTTTACCCTTAACATCTGGCCGGGGGCTCGATTTAGCCTAATCGGTTCAAAACTTTTGAAGTGCCTCTTGCCTCTGCGGTAAGGGAAAGATATTTTTAAATAGAAACACATTATATAACAAAAGCTGAGAGTCATCGTGAATCAAACTAAACTTGTAAGCTCCAAAGAATTGCAATCAGAGGTCTCTCGTCTCACCGAAGAGCTGCAAATGCGTGACCAATTGGTGCAGCAGTTGTCTCAAGAACTTTTCAGGCTAGTGAAGGGCAATTCGAGTTTTGTGCCGGCGCCGGAAGTTTCCGATCGCCACCAAGCTCAAATGCAGGCAATGCGGGAACAACTCCAAGCTGTTGAAGAACAGGTGGGTTTTTATCAGGAACAAATTGCCGAGAGGGATGCAGAGGTTTACCAACTGCGGCAGTCGGTGCAGGAATTGACGGATCGCTCTCGGATGCTAGAACAGGTGGTTCAGGAATTGCCAGGGGTTTACCGCCAGAAGTTTGCCGAGCGCATCGAGCCAATTAAGGAAAAATTGGATCAATTGCAAAAGGAAAACCGCCAGTTGCACACAGAGTTGCAAAGCGTAACTTACCGTCTAGCTGTACGCAACCGCAAGGCTAAGGGCTTGGATCTGCCGAGTGTTGATGCTGAGGACGATCGGGGAATTCAAATGCCGAGCTTTGGCAATGTCTAAGGTTTTGATTGTGGCGGGTGGTGAGAAAGGCCCGACAGCTAGTCTCAAGGCGGCGATCACTCAATCTCATCCTTTAACTGAAGTCAATATCTGTGGGGTTTCGGAACTTCATTCGGGCGCGATCGTTCCAGGTGGCGCGATATTTTGTCCTTTGACGCTGAATGTGCCAGAAAATCTGGTTTTTCCGGCTCAAGATGTGTTTCGATTTTGTGGCAATGTTTCGGCGGCGCGCGATCGAGTGTCCCAGGAGTTGCTTTTTCCCGTCGGAGATGGCAATTTTTGGCTGCCTGTGGTGTTGACGGCAAAGGGGCCACTGTATGCTGAGGTGATCGGTGGGAAATCTGACAACCAGTCTGGCGAGTTGAGTTACTCTCAACCGGTGCATTTGTCGGATGTTTGGCGGCAGCAGTTGTATGAGTTGGCTTACCGCTTGCTGAATCTTTTAAATGCGCCCCCGGCGATTTATTTGATGCAGTTCGGGTTCGTAGGGGAAAGGATTTGTTTTGATCGACTTTGGCCTTTTCCGGCTGCACCTGCGATCGCTTCTGTCGGCGTTCAAGTGCCGGATTTATTTGTTTGTCATTGGTATTGCTTGACAAATCAACCTATTTATGATATAGAAATTAGCTCTGCGCTTGCTTGAAGTCTCTGGGAAACTTGAGATTTAAACTCGGGTTCTCATTTGAATCAAGCAACTAAAGCCGGAGTTTCAGTGGAGATAACTTGCTCGAAACTGTCGAAGATTTCAAAGAGTTGGTCGAGTTGAGTAATTTCAAAAATTAGCTTGACTGTGGCTGAGAGGTTGCAGATGACGAGGCGGCATCCCCGGTGGCGGGCGGCGTTGAGTCCGCCGACTAAGGCGCAGATTCCGGAACTGTCGATGAAATCTACGGCGGCCATGTCTATTACCCAGAGTTTGTGGCGATCGGGCACAATCTCGGCTAGCTGTTGCTGGAGGAGGCTGCCGGCTTGGGAGTCGAGGCAGTTGTGAGGTTGAAGGACGATGGGTGGGTTGAAGTTGGAAAATTCCATAGCAGTTATCCTACGATCGTAAAGTATGAATAAGTTTGTTTAGTTGGTGACTCTCTTAAGAGACTCAGGGGATTTCAGCTAAGGTTTTAGGATGGGCGATCGCCCTTGTGGGAATTGGTGGGGAGAGCCGTTGTGATAAATTTAGTAGGAAACTGGCTAGCGATCGCGCGGAACGCAACCGCAACAATTCTCTATATCATCTAGTATGCCTGAAAGCTTAATTTTTAGTTGGGCCAGCGATCGCGACAACAGTGTGTTCTTCATCACAGCGAAAGATTGCACTATTGGCTGAATCGAGCCAATATATAAATGTATTGAGCTTTGCAAAAGTTTACGAAGGCAGTATCGAATGTCTTTTGAGTTTTTATCGTTAGAGACTATTCAGCAGTTTGCGCGTGATTACGGCTACTGGGCAGTATTTCTGGGAATTTTGCTGGAAAATCTGGGAGTTCCTCTTCCAGGCGAGACTATTACGATTGCTGGCGGGTTTTTAGCTGGCAGCGGGGAACTGAATTACTGGTTTGTGCTCGGCAGTGCGATCGCTGGTGCGACTGTGGGCGGAAACCTTGGTTATGCGATCGGCAGATATGGTGGCTGGCCACTGCTGCTGAAGCTGGGACAATTTTTCCGCTTTCGAGAAGAACAACTGTTTGATTTAAAAGAACAGTTTAGCAAAAATGCAGCTAAAGCTGTATTTTTGGGCCGTTTCATCGCACTGCTGCGAATTTTTGCCAGCCCCCTAGCGGGTATTGCAGAAATGCCTTTTTGGAAATTTTCGCTGTTCAATGTTCTGGGTGCTGCAAGCTGGGCATCTGTAATGGTGAGTTTATCCTACTTCTTGGGACAAGTTGTGTCTTTAGAAAAATTGGTAGCTTGGGCGGCTCAATTTGCTGTACTTGCTTTGCTGTTAGCAGTTGCTTGGATTGCAATTCCTATTTGGTTGGAGTCGCGGAATTTGGACAAGACTAAGTAAGATTGGTGGTTAGACTTTTTGCAAGAGTTCTGGATTTTCTGTTTTTAACCGCAGATGGACGCAGATATTATTTATTTTTGCAAAAAGTCTGATTATTGTCGATCGCCTATTAATAAATCACGACTTCGGTTCTCAAAATCCTCAAGTTTGTAGCGAGAACATCAGTCCTCCAACTCATTTGTGACAATCTAAAGAGAAGGCCGTATAATGAGGCTGCGGCGTTCAATTCCAAGGTGGTAAAATGTCCGAAACTGACCCGTCCAAGAAAAAGCGATTTACAAAACCGGCGACGGGTGCATCTCACTTTTGCGAATGTGTCACAAAAGAGTTAAAATGAAAAAGCTAGTAAAATCGTCAAATAAAGATGA
>NZ_JAUBQW010000096.1:0-25210 GCF_036701485.1 Microcoleus sp. Pol11C3
TATCTTTAGTTGAGTTTGAATATATCGGTCGCTCCTATTCATAGTTTGCGATCGATTATTCAGCAAGCCCTATTTAGCAACGAAGATTAAAACACAGTCTCCTTTGCCATCCCAATTATGTTCATGTATTGTCATGGGAAATCGAATGTTTTCAGGTTTACGTGAACAAGGGCATAGCGTCAGACCAATTCGGGAGCTTTGTTACATCATCTCTAAAGGAGAAATTCTACTTAATTCATATAATATTTATGACAAAGATGCAGGTAAGAAGAGCATTATCCAATTTAAACTATGGAAGGAAAACCAATTAAAGGCAGAAGATTTATTGGCTTATATTCAAGAAGATTCTCTTCATAAGTGCTATTTCAATTCTCTGATCGGAATTGAGAAAACAATTAAACTGAAGAACAAATCTCTAGTTCAAGAGTCGTATGCTTTTAGTCCTGAGAGGTTTCTTGAGCAGTTAGTAGATAACTTTAGATTTACAGAGAATCTGTAGGGCTTTCATATGTATCCTCAGAGTATTACACCAAATTGTTTTTAGCTTGTTTTGATCTCTAACTTCGCGCTAACTTGAACCTGAACACTAACATTTTCTATTGAGTTATGCAAAATTTGGTGATTAGCCTGACTTTCTTGCGTCTAACTCTGGAATTCGGGCAATAAGCAGCGCCCTAAAACAAGATCGATCGCCCATTAACAAAAAATGGTAGAATCTGCTAGTGAATCCTATCCATTCAATCCAGCAATAATATTGACACTCATGGCCAGAATAGCGGTGTTAAAAAAGAACGACAGCACACTGTGAAAAAGCACGAGATACCTCATGGAACGAGAAGTAGTCTGCACGTCTGCAACTTGGCAAGTCATCCCAATCCCAAAGGAGAAATATAAAAAATCTTTGTAGTCTGGTTCGTCGTCCCCCGGAAAGTCCAAACCATTCGCCTGCGAGTAGCTGCCGTGCTGTTTGCTGCGGTTTCCGTAGTAGCTGCGGGCATAGTGCATCGTGAAAATAGTGTGAACCTGCATCCAAGAGCCAACAATTGTAAGAACAGAAAGCCCCAAGTGCAGAAATAGCAAATTTGGGGGCAGACCTTTGGTATCGCGCAGCAGGAAGAAGATGGCTAAAAAGCTAGCAAAAGCCGCTGCCGTAATCGTGCTTAAGATTGCCAAGCGACCGGCGTCCAACTGCTGAGCGTGGTGGCGCATCAGTTCGGGAGTGCCTTCCAGCATCAGTATCCAAGTCAAAATCAGGAAACTGACAGCGCCTGCGTTCCAAATGCACAGCATCCGAGTCAGCGGGAGATAGTCAGGCGGCACGAAAACAGCGATTGCTATAGCGAACAGAACAGACACAAACAGCCGGTGCCGAACGCTCCAGAGCCAGTGCATTTTAGATAGGCGAACGTTTTTCACCATGATTTAGTATAAGTTAGGCACAGTAAGGGTTAGAAAATGCTAACTACTAATATCTTGCCAGGAAATCGTAAAAAATAATGAATTGGTAACACGCAACACAGGCAGGATTTTTCATGCCTTTCGATAGATCGATCGACCTCAACCTTCTAGTTACAGTGGGAGAAAAGATAAATTGTGGCTTGAAATTATGGCATCCTCCCAACCCCTCAAAGGCATTGAATTGATCGACTGCGCTAAAGCTAACGCCCAACAAGGAATCGCCACAGCCGCGAAGCTTTGCGGCTACGGAGACGACCTCAACACCTTCGAGCGGCAACTTAAACAGGCTTGCCAAGACATCGGCGTCGAAGTCAAGGAGTTAAGCGACTTGATTACGGCTCAGCAGATGATGAAACAAGGAATGGGCATTGAAATCGCTCCAGATACTCCCTCAGAACTCTAGACTCAATCTCCACCGCACCAGTTTTAGAGCTAAGATTGCCCCGACACCACTATTTTGAGTCTGCTAGCTGAGGCAGGCTAGAATGTTTTGCATGGGAGCTTCCGACTTTTGGCAGGAGTCGCGTTTCCTCCCGCGAAGAGGGTGCTTTCTGGAGGGTGCTGAGATTGTTAGGAGGACTGTCGTGTCAGATCAGCAAGACCGAATTATGCGTTTGTTTATAGAGGAGGCTAAGGAGCACCTCGATACTCTAGAAAATGGTTTAGTGGATTTAAAGTCCACGATGAAAGATCCCGAAAGCGTCCAAGAGATGTTTCGAGCCGCCCATTCCGTGAAAGGAGGGGCGGCTATGCTCGGCTTAGATAGTATTAAAACAACCGCTCACCGCTTGGAAGATTGTTTTAAGGTGCTCAAAGACGGGCCCGTCAAGCAGGTTGACCAAACGGCCGAATCCCTATTTTTAAAGGGAGTTGATACGCTTAAGGACTTGCTGGGGCGACTTGAGGGGCCTTTCGGCTTGAGGAATGAAGAGGGAGAAAAACTCGTGCAGCAGGTGATGCCTGTTTTTGCTCAACTGGAAACTCACCTCAATAAATTGGCGTCGGGCAAAGTGCAGGCTGCTGCTGGGTCTGGTATTCCCGCCGCTCCAACAGCGGGCGCTGTGTCGGCGAATTTTACTGTCGAAGTGATGACTTTATTGAAAGAAATGTTGCAGGTGTTCAAGCAGAAAGAGTCGGTTGCTAGCCGCTCCGAGTTGACGGCTGTTTGCGTTCGCCTCTATAAGTTGGGAGGTAAAATTGAAACTTGGCAAAATTTAGTCAAAACAGCTAGAGCGGCGATTGTTAATCCCAAAAACTCTTATAAAGTCCTAGCTCCGCTGATTATCAAGGAACTCAAGGAAGCTGGGGATTTGGTGCAAGGGGGGAAAGTCCAGGCGATCGTTCCGAGTAAAAATTTGCTACTTTTGGCAGCAGCCCCAGCAGCCGCAGCAGCCCCAGCAGCTCCAGCAGCCCCAGCAGCCCCAGCAGCATCGAAGCAAGTAGCACTTCCCGCCGAACCGAAGGCGGTAGTCAAGCTTTTGCTCAAAACTTTCAACAAAAAGCAACTCTCGGAAATCGCCAAGTTACTGGTTAACGCCCTCAGAGCACCCTCAAACTAGGACTTGTTGCAGTAGAAGATAGATTGACACTCCTGGGCCTAAAGGCGTGAGGATTCTTCGTTCATTGACTCAACTTGCCCAGACAAGATTTCTCCAGCCTGAGTAGAGGTCGAATCTCCCGAAGCGTTCGGATTTAAGATCCAGGTTCCTACATGACCTGTAGTACCCAAGGCTAGATTCAGGATATTTCTAGCCGCATTCCAATCTCTATCTAATTCAAGTCCACATTTGCAAATGTGGGTTCTAGTAGATAGAGATTTTTTTACGACCGTGCCACAGTTAGAGCAGTTTTGAGTAGTGTAGGCAGGGTTAATAGCTACCGTTATTTTCCCAAGTTTAATTCCAAAATGCTCTAACCATTTCCTGAATTGATACCAACCTGCATCATTAATCGACTTGGCAAGACAATGGTTTTTAACCAGGTTTCTAATCCTCAAGTCTTCATAGGCGACCAAATCGTTAGATTGGATTACGCAACGCGCTATTTTCTTAGCGTGTTCTTGACGCTGCCTACTTATTTTGAGGTGTGCTCGCCCTAATCGATTAATGGCTTTCTTTCGATTGGTAGAACCTTTCTTTTTGCGAGAAACCCGGCGCAGTCGAGACTTCAACCGCTTCTCACTTTTTCTGTAAAATCTAGGGTTCGGTTCGCTATGACCGTTGCTATCGGTATAGAATTCATTGAGTCCAACATCTAAACCGATTGTTCTACCTGTGGAATTTGTATCGACCTGGAGATCGAGCCTTATTACAAATTGGACGTAGTAACCGTCAGCACGGCGAACTAATCTCACCCTCTTGATTTGGTCTATTTGGTAGAAGTTTAAATCCCAAGTCCCTTTCAGTTTCAACTTGCCCATACCCTTTTTGTCGGTAAAGGTAATTTGCTTGCGCGTCTGGGAAAGCGCCCACCCCGAAGTTTTGTACTCAACTGAACGACAGTTTTTCTTAAACTTTGGATAGCGTTTTTGACCGGGAACCTGGCGCTTGCAATTGTCGTAAAACCGAGCAATTGAATTATAAGCCCGCTCAACCGAGGCTTGACAAGCATGGGAATTCAAAGTTTTGACAAACGGAAATTCAGCCCTCAGCGCTGTATTGTAGCGATAAAGCTCTTTCTGCCCAAGGGCTCTGTTGTCCATCCAGTAACGGATGCACTTGTTGCGGACAAACTGAGCCGTTCTAATCGCCGCATCTATTGCAGCGTATTGAGTTGTTTTTCCTTTGACTTTAAATTCCAGAACGATCGTTTGACGTGGAAAAACTCTACGGCAAGAGTCTAGCACAAAAAAGTCGCCCGCTTATGGGCGAGGCTTGAAACCCATTTTTTGGTCAAAGCAATATTTCTGAGGGGGATAATTTTCGGGAGGGTGCTGGCAGCATGAGTTGAGCAGCAACTCGAAAAAAATTACTCCTTCGAGATTTTTGCCCTCTACCTTCTACAGTTGGGCAACCCTGCGTTAGAATTAGTGGATATGTGGGCGTGCAATATTGTACCAGAATTAAAAATCGAGCAGGCTTTATAAGGCGGTAGCTGTGAAACCAATTCGTTCATTAGAAGATGCTTTAAATCGCTGTCAGGCGATGGGAATGCGCTTGAGCCGCCAGCGTCGATTTATTCTAGAACTTTTGTGGGACGCAAAAGAACACCTCTCGGCTCGCGAAATTTACGATCGCCTGAACCAACAAGCCCATTCGATCGGGCATACTTCGGTTTATCAAAATCTAGAAGCTTTGTCGAGAGAAGGGATTATTGAGTGCATAGAACGCTCGGAGGGACGCTTGTACGGCAATGTCAGCGACTCTCACTCTCATGTCAATTGTCTTGATACGGCTCAGATTCTAGACGTTCATGTGGAATTGCCGATCGACTTGATCGAGCTAATCCAAGAGCAAACGGGTGTCAAAATTGTAGACTACCGGATAGATTTTTACGGATATCGATCCTCCGAGTCCGCCACGCAAGCATCGAGTGTCAGGGATACGCCACAGGCTTCGTAACGGATAAAGCCGCCGCTGTTGGAAGCAAAACCGATATTTTTGCTCCGTCGGTCGGTCGTATAAAATGATTTAAGTATTTTGCTGGTGCGATCGGTTTTTTTGCCCTCTCCCGCCGGAATTTGGCACAGGGCGCGAAGAGTGAAACTCGATCGCCAAGTTGGGCGATCGGGAATAAAATTTACTACTAAACTAAAAAAATCAGTTCTACCCGCTACACGTAAGAGTTTAGACCAAATCCGGCTTTTTTACCCCCTTGATTTTTTAGTCCGCAGGGAGTGGACGAAAGTTTGTTTTGTGTAGTTGCGGTTTCAACTCGTTACTCTTAATAAAGCGAATTTTTGACCCAAATTTAGTATTAAACCTTACTTAACCCCCTGCAAATTTATCTGCGGAGTCAAATCTAAAATCTAAAATCTAAAATCTAAAATTGATCCGCTGACCGGGGCTTTATACTGTTTTTTTTGCTAAAGTGCCCCGGGATCTGTGAATAACTGTTTGATAACTGGTATGATTTACGTGCTTCAAGAGCCGAAAATGCTCGGAAGTAACCAGTGGGGCTGGACACGAACCTCACTATAAAACGCCGTAAAGGGAAAAATTGCCAGTACCTTGAAGGAAGTTCTCGATCTCCTTAACAGGAGTCAGAAGCCGACATCACAATCTATGATTTGATGTGGGAGTGTCAGGCTTTACAGCGCATTACAGGACAGGCTGAAGTAATGGCGAGACGACAATCTGACCAATTCCACACACCACCGCAATACAACCCATCTCCCAAACCGACGGCACAGTTCAGTGCAGAGGCGACAGGCGATGCGAGTTCCTCAGTAACGGCGCTGCCGACCGAGGGAAAAAGAACTTTTTGGCAGTGGCAGCTTATCTGGCTGAGTCTCCTGGTGGGATTTGGAGTAACCGGTGCCGCTGCATTTCTGTGGTTGCTGACGATGCCGCCGCCTCCCAATTGTCAGCAACTGTCGCCACTGGCGGCGGACGGAGAGCGACTTTACTGCGCTCAACAAGCAGCTAAGTCGGGCAAGCTAGAACAGATAGAATCGGCAATGGCAATGGTGCAGGCTTGGCCAAAAGAACATCCGCTATACTCGCAGGGTCAACATTTGATAGGGGAATGGTCGAAAGCCATTCTGGGATTTGCCAGGGCAAAAATTGAGCAGGGCGATTTGAAAGGCGCCTTGGAGATTGTGGCGAAAATTCCGAAAACCAGTCCGTCTTACCCCGAGGTACAGGAGGCTGTTACTGCTTGGGAAAAAAATTGGCAGGAGGGCCAAAAACTCTACGATACAGCCCTAGCAGCTCTGAAAAGTGAGGATTTAAGGAAGGCTTGGGATTATGCTCAAGCTCTGTTCAAGCTGGAAAATGTTTTCTGGAGTCAGAAACGGTACAACGAGCTGATCCAGCAGATTTCTTTGGAAAGAAACGGCTGGCAGCGCTTGCAAGAGGCTAGAGATTTAGCGAAGGACGGCACTCCGCAAAAGTTCGCTGAGGCGATCGTCCTGGCTCGTAAAATAGACTCGCAGCTTTTTGCCCGCGCTAAAGCTGAGAAGGAAATTGAGGGGTGGAGCCGGACTTTGCTGGCAATGGCTACTAAGCGGTTGGGGGCGAAAGACCTGCCGGGGGCGATCGAGGCTGCTTCTGTTGTGCCACAGGATTCGCTACTGTTTGCGGAAGCTCAAGATTTGATGCAGTTGGGTAGGGCTCAGGCAGTGACGTGGAACCAGTCGATATCAACTCCGCTGCCACAACACATTTTTAGCTTGCTGGAAGGGCAGGGGGCTGCTAGCCAAATTGCTCCGGGTCGCCCTCTGTACAAGCAAGCTCAAGTTCAAATTGAAAATTTGCAGGTGCAGTTTCAAGATTTGCTGCGTCTGCAAGTGGCGAGCACGATCGCTAGTTTCGGTCAGAAAGGGACGTTTGGACTCGCAATCGAGCAAGCGCAAACCATCGGACTCAAGCACCCGCGGCGGGTTCATGCTCAAACTTTGGTGGCTACTTGGCGCCGGGAAATTCAGCGGATCGAAGACCAATCTTTTCTGACTTTGGCGAAGCAGTTGGCAGAAGCGCAAACGGTTGAAGGACTAAAGGGCGGCATCGCTCAGGTAGCTCTGATTGCTCAAAATCGCCCCCGCAGGATAGAAGCGCAAACTCTGCTGGCTCAGTGGACGAAACGCATAGAAGTTATTCAAGATCAGCCTTTTTTGGATGAAGCGATCGCCCTGGCGAAGCAAGGAAAACTTAGTGCTGCTATTGAAAAAGCTTCGCAAATTAAGAGCGGTAGGACTTTGTACGCGAAAGCTCAGGATAATGTCTATCAGTGGGTGAGCGAACTGCAAGTTGCTCAAGACAGACCCATTCTGGATAGAGCTGCGGAATTGGCATCTCAAGGCAGTCTAGGAGCCGCGATCGATACGGCTTCCCAAATCGGTTACGGTAGGGCGCTTTATTCAGAGGCAGCAGGTGCGATCGGGCGCTGGAGTGCTGAACTCAGAGCCAACAGTGCGCCGCCACCGGAACCCGCTCGCGAGTATGCGCCAAAACCCGCTCGCGATGACGCGCCAGCTCCTCGACAGGAGGAGTACGCGCCAGCTCCTCGACAGGAGGAGTACGCGCCAGCTCCCGAGCCGGCTCCGGCTCCCGAGCCTTACTATCCGCCCACGAGGCAAGAGGCCCCGGCTCCCGAGCCGGAACCTTACAATCCGCCCGCGAGGGAGCCGGAACCTTACAATCCGCCCGCGAGGGAGCCAGAACCTTACAATCCGCCCGCGAGGGAGCCGGAACCTTACAATCCGCCGGCCAGACAAGAAGCCCCAGCTCCGGCTCCGGAACCTGCTCCTCCTCCGGCTCCGGCTCCGGAACCCGCGCCGCCCTCGATTCCTGACTCGGCTGGTCCTCCTGATGCTAATTTGATCCCCGAGTAATTGGGTTTTCGCGCGATCGAGCTCTAAAATCTCCAATCTAAAATCAAGTGAGTAATTTCCAAGTGCTGACGATCGATGGCGACCCCATTTTCCGGCTGGGGCTGCGAGTCGCTTGCGAGCAGTATCCAGACTTGCAAGTTGTCGCAGAGGTTTCAACGGAAACCGAGGCTTTGCGGGTTCTAGAAGCTCGATCAATCGACTCTGGAGCAGCCAAGAAGCCCGCAGATTTGGTAATTTTGGCTGTTGAGTCCCTAAATTTGCGATCTGGTCAAATAGAGGCGGTGGCATTTTGTGGCGAACTCAAAACTTTGTACCCCAACCTGCCCCTGTTGCTGCTAGGCGGGCCGCTGACACCGGAGCTTTTGGCGGAATTACAGGCGGGCGCGAATGGCTATTGTCCTAAAGGTACAGATATTTCCTTGACAATCGAAGCTATTCGTGCGGTGGCATCGGGTCGCACTTATTGGGCGACGGATACGGTAGCTAACTCGGAAATAGAACTAAATGCAGCGGTGGTTCAAACAGTAGAAAACTCCGCAGCAATTGCCGATAAAAATGCAGATAATTCGACAGTTGATACGCCAGTACACAAAAAACTGCTGGCTTATTTTTGTCAGTCTGGACTACGCGAAATAGATGCAACTTTGGCGGTTGTCCAAGCTGATTTGCAAGAGATCAGAGTCGCAGAGCCGACGGATTTGCCCTCTATTTTAGATGGGGTTGTACTCAGCGGGCGCCGCAGAGAATTGCTAGCAGCTCGTTGGATTGTTAGTCAGTTATTATTTGAAGGGAAAGGGGAGAAGGAAGAAGGCAGAAGGCAGAAGGCAGAAGGCATAAAGCAGAGGATAGAAGGCAGAAGGCAGAAAGAAGAAATGAGAGGCGAGAATTTGTTAAATAATTCTCAATTGCAATTAGCGAATTCCCAAGTTTCGGCTGAATCTTTGGTGGTTGCAACTAATTGGCAAGGTAGCTTGTTTGACTCGGTGGCGGCTAAATTGCAGTTTGAGTTGGTGAATTTGACTGGCTTGCCTTTGGAAATCGATATTTTGCGATCGCCCAAAAAGCGTGAATTGATGAGTTCCATCCTGCGGAAGTTAAAGGATTTGCTGGAGGAATTGCGCTTTTCGCAAGTACAGCAAACTCAATTGTCGCAAAAAATGCCTGCTATTTTACGGGATTTGTGGGAGGCGACAATCATAGATTTTTTTGGCAGATACTATACACTGCAAACGAAAGAAAATCTGATTTTTGATGGCAGTCAAGCAAGCTTAAAAATGGGAGAAAGTCAAGGGGGAAGCGCTGCTTATCTCTTGGCAAGCAGCGGCGTAGAAGTTGTGCCGATGCTGCTAGCAGATGCTGATGTAGTTGCAGCAGAAATCCTTGATAAAATACCGATGACAGTTGATTTTTTTGCACATTTGCTATTTGAAATTCCTCTAACAGTTGACAATATTTCTTGTGTTGCTGGCAGCCCGGAAGCAATGCAGCGAGCTGAAGCTTTGTTGGAAAATTTGGCAATACAAGTTGCTAGCGGAGTGGTACAGCCTCTACTAAATAATTTGGCAAATATTGAAGAAATTAAGCAATTTTTTTACGATGGTAAGTTGATTTCGACGCGAGAAATTGAGCGGTTTCGGAATGATTTGTCGTGGAGATATAGCTGGGATAGATATTTTGTGGAGCCGAAAGCTATTTTTGAAAGCAGGTTTTGGCTGTTTGTTTTGGGCGATTCGGGAATTAAGAGAATTTCTATTTATGCTCCGAGAAATCTGGAGTTAGCACAGCTTACTGGGTGGCAGTTAGCCTTGACTTTGCTGCTGGAAACCAGGGATGCGATCGCACCTAGAGTTCGCGCGGTTATTTCGCTGTTAGGCGCTGGCGTGGTTTACGTTTTGACTCAGGTTATAGGGCGGGGAATTGGTTTGATCGGGCGGGGAATTATCCAGGGGATTGGTAATTCTTTGCAAGATAGCAAGTTTGGGAAAAATGGGTAATTAGTCATTAGTTATTAGTCATTAGTCATTAGTCATTAGTTGGTAGTCAGGAGTGAGCTAAAATATTTATAGCTGGTGGTATGATAACTACATGGTAGACCGTTAATCAAAAGCAATTGGGTCCAGGGCCCCCGGATTGATCTGTGGGATTCATCTAAAATTTAAAATGGGTTGACTTTTTATGAGTATTATGATAGCGATCGATGCCGATCGCATAAACAGTTTAGATTTGTCTCCGGTGCGGACTGTGATTGAAAAGTGGCTAGCCGAAGGAGCGATCGCCCAAAACGAACAACAGCTACAATTTGAAATTGAGTATCCGCGCGAAGAGTTAGATCCGCGAGAAATTTCAGAAATTCCCGAAGTGCGACTGTGGTTTATTCGCTTGGATGCTTGTTATCCTTGGCTGCCATTTTTGCTGGATTGGAAAGCGGGAGAATTGGCGCGGTATGCCGCGATGTTGGTGCCGCACCAGTTTCACCGAACCCAAGGTATTCAGTACAATCCTGAAGCTTTGGAAATGTTTTTGATGAACAAAATTTTTGTGTTGACTGATTGGTTGAATCAGCAGGGAATCCCCAGTAAATCGAAGTTGATGGCCATGTCGCAGATGTTTGGTTATGATTTGGAGGATGCTTTTTTTGATGTGATTGTGCCGCAAAAATAAGCGATCGCGCCTCTAACTAACATACTGTTAATTAGGTAAGCTACTCTACCTTAAGACTGAGAACAAAGGTATAAACCCGGTTTCTTCCCTTGTGGGGCGGCCTTTCGAGTCCGCCTCGGAAGCTATAAGTTCCATTCACAACAGTTTAATTAAGCTTAACAGCCACCGTACTCAGACTTTAATACCATCCTTAAACCAGCGCGCCTCAAAAAATTGTTGCTGGACTTCAGAATTTTCTCAGAATTGATAGTTAGTTTAAATACACAACGATCGCCCCATTCAATCGATCGAGGAAATTTACCATGACAACAGATTACCTCATCGTCGGCAGTGGTTTATCAGCACTGGTTTTCGGAGCTTTGATGGCAAACTCCGGCAAAACCGTACACATCCTCGAAGCTCACGAGCATCCCGGAGGCTTTGGTCACACCTTTACGATGGCCAAAAAATACACCTTTAATGCCCAATTCCACTACGTTTGGGACTGTGGCGAAGGACATACAGTCAATCGAGTTCTCAAAAAACTCGGTCTCGATCGAGATGTCACCTTTGAACGGTACGATCCGAATGGCTACGACCACATGAGAATGCCTGGGTATGCGCTCGATATTCCCTCGGAACCAGAGGAACTGATCCGGCGATTCTCGGCGCTGTTTCCCGAAGCAAGCGAGAGAATTCGTCAATTCGTCAACGAAGTCGAGAAAACCGGCGCGGGGATCAGGAAACTCGCTCCTCCCGTAAAACCAATTGAATTAATCAAAAATTTCGGTGACGTATTCTGTGCCGTCCAACACCTCAATAGTACACTTCAGGACGTTTTCGACAAGTTCCAACTCCCGCAAGCCGCCCAAACCCTATTAGCCTTGCAATGGCCGGACTTTTTGCTGCCTCCAAATCAGCTTTCTTTCTATGCTTGGATTGCCTTGTTTAGAGGCTATCAAGAAGGTGCATTTTACCCGACGCAGCATTTTGAAGATGTCATCAATTCTTTAGTTAAAGTCATTGAATCCAACGGGGGGAAAGTTCTATTAAACCATGAAGTCACGAATTTTAGGGTAACAAACAGAACAGTAACGGGAGTTGAAGCGATGGATTTGACCACCCATCAAACCCATGAATTCACGGGCGACACGGTGATTTGCAACCTTGATCCGAAAAGAGCGGCCAAGATGATTGGAGAGGAACTGTTCTCTAAAAAAGTGCGACGGAAACTTAACTATGAGTATTCTGCATCTAACTACATGGTGTACTGCGTTGTCAAAGATATCGATCTCCGAGACTATGGATTTGGCAAGTGGAATACGTTTCATTCGGAACACTTGGATCTAAATGAAGCTTTTGCTCAAATGTATGACCACAATGATTTTTCTCGTCCGAGCTTTGCAATTACAACGCCAACTTTACTGACGGAAGCGCGGGGGGATTGTCCAGAAGATTGTCAAATTGTCGAATTTCTGACTGTTGCTAATTACAGCTATTTTAAACAGCTTTGGGATAGCGATCGCAAAGCTTACAGACAGAAGAAACAAGAGATTCTGGACTCGATTTTAGATGTAGTTGAAAAACACTATGTTGCGAATTTCCGCAAACACATGGTCTTTCATATTACCGGAAGTCCGACGACTAACGAGCGCTTCTGTTGGTGTCCTAACGGCAATTCCTACGGTTCTACCCTGACGCCGAAAAACATGGGAGTCGATCGACTAAATCATGAAACCTCCCTCAACAATTTCTATTTCTGCAACGCCTCCTCGGGCTATCCAGGCTTTGCACCGACATTTTGGACGGGGGCGCTGCTTTATCAACGTTTATCCGGCAATGCGATTTTAGGCTAAGGAATGCCAATTAAATAACCGCGATATCTCGTAGGTTGGGTTGAGGCTTTGCGAAACCCAAAATTGGCTGATATCTGTAAGGACACGGCAATGCCGTGTCCCTAGCCGAAAATATTTTTAGGGATACGACACTACAGTTTTGTACCCGGAATATAAGCATTCAATTAATAGCTATTCAACCTATCAATAGCGGTAAGGTGCGGTGTGCATGGAAACCTAGATATAGACGTTCTGCGTCCAGGAATGTAATAGCGATCAAACCTATCAATTTAGGAGTGAACTATGAGAATTGCAATTGTTGGGGGCGGAGCGAGCGGTATGGCAGCAGCCTACTGGCTCGATAAACAGGGGCATCACGTCACTGTATTGGAAAGGCAGCCGATTTTAGGCGGACACATTCGGACGCTCAACAAAAATGTTGCGCCAAATCAATCAGAGTGCAATGAAATATTAGAAAATGGGGTGCTGGAATTTCCCACTGTGTTTTACAATTTCGCGGCTTTTATGCAGGAGCTAGCCGTTGAATTAGAACCTGTGCAGATAGGTTCAGCGCTGTTTTTTAAAGATGGCACCCACTTTTTATCGGCGGTCTCTATCCAAAATAATTTCACCGGAATCCAACGTCTAATCGAGTATTTGCGGCTCGATAGTCTCTACGCTCGTTCGGCTGCATTTATTTTAAAAATGCGGTTTGCTAAACAGCACGATTTCTACGATGTACCGCTTTCGGAGTCTTTGAAAAGCTCGTGCGTCCGCAATTATTGGCTGAAGTTGCTGACGATGTACAGCTACTCGATACCGTTTGAATTGCTCGACAATTTTCCGGCAGAATTAGCGATGCCTGTTCTACGCGAATATGCCTCGGTCAACTGGGTGAAAATTAAAGGCGGGGTGTATTCTTACATTGAAAAGATTCTAGAGCGGTTTAAGGGCGATATACGGCTAAATGTGGAGATTGCCAATATTTTTAGAAGTGCGGATGCTGTAAAAATGGTGCTTTCTGATGGGGAAATCCAGGAATTTGATAAGGTGGTTTTTGCGATGCCACCAGATCAAGTTATGAGGTTATTGTCTGATCCGACGGATGCGGAAACGAAGCGGTTTTCGGCGTGGAAAGCCAATTATGCAACCACTGTACTGCATTCTGATACATCAATGTACGATCGCTACGGTATCCGCAAGTTATCAGAATTTGATTTTTTCGAGACCGACAAGGGATGGGGATATAATGCTAGCTTGAATCAGCTTTGTGGCATCTCCTCCCCACGAGAGTACAGCTTAGCGTTTCAACTGGAGGAGTCGATCGCCAAAAAGGACATTATTCACATTCAGAAACATCACACGCCGCTGTACAATGTCGAGTCTTTTCGATATCGAGATGAAGTTATCGAGACTAATGGCGAGAACAACACCTATCATGCAGGAGCTTATTTGGGGGATGGTTTGCACGAAGGAGCTATTACCTCTGCTTTGCGAGTCGCGAAATTAATTGGGTGAACTCAATTGTGATGCTACAAACTCTCGCAAATATGGGTAAATTTCTTACCTATGCAGCACTCTCACAAAAGTAATTATGTCTGCATCAAAAGTTAAACCAATGCGAGAGTCGCAGGCTCGGATCGAGATTGAGTTTTGTCGCTGGCTAAGCTGCGACACCACTCCCGGCATTTAAGTAGACATCATGGCTCACAGATGCGGGCATTGTTGATCCGCCTAACTGAGTGCCCTCAAAGTTGGCTCCCACGAATGTGGCCCCGCTCAAGTCGGCTTCGCTCAAGTCTGCATAGCACAGCCTAGCCCAATCGAGGTTTGCCTGCACCAAAGAAACTCCCACCAGATTTGCTCTGGTTAAATCTGCTCCCATCAACTTGACGCCCCGCAACTGAGCCCCGCTGAGATTGGCGGCTAACAAGTTCGCGCCTTCCAAGTTTACCCCGTTCAGTTTGGCTTCGCTCAGGTTCACGCCATTGAGATCCGTCCTACTCAGGTCGATTCCATTGATGTAAGCTTTCCTGAGATAGATGCCTGTTAGTTGCGCGCCAAAGAGCCTTGCACCGCTGAGTTTTGCCCCTCCGCAGTTTGCCCAGTTGAGGTTGGCTCCCGTGAGGTTCGCGCCCCGCAGGTTGATGAATTGCAGGTCGGCTGTACACAAATTCGCATTCCAGAGGATAGCGCTCCGCAGGTTGCTACCTATGAGTTGGGCGCCGCTCAACTTTGCCCTGGGCAGTTTTGCTTTGACGAGGAAAGCTCCGCTGAGATTGGCTTTGGTGAGATCTGCGTCCGCAAGTCTGGCTAGGCCCATTTTTGCAAAACTCAGATTTGCTCTGTAAAGGTTTGCATCGTTGAGTTCTGCTTTGATGAGATGGGCCCGACTCAGGTTAGCTCCCGATAGGTTAGCCCTCGAAAGATTTACCCCCACCAAGATGGCTCCGCTGAGGTTTGCTCCGCTGAGGTTAGCGCCAGCAAAGTCTCTGTTTCCATTTTCGTACTGATTGAGCAGCTCGGTTACTTCCATAGTCGTTAGATTCCTAATAGCGGAAATTTATCTAAAAATACGCACTCTTTATAAGTATTTTATATCACACGGAGCGGGTGCGATCGCACTTTGAAGAAAGCTGAAATTTAACTTTATATTTCTAAATATACTTTGTTATTTTTCAATAGTCCAGACTGTTTTTAGGTCATAGTCTGAAACCCTTGATTGGCCGTTGAAAGCTTTTGTGCCCCGGCAAGCGTTGCTTGCTTTTATTGGCTCGCTCTGAAACCCTTATTCTAAGGCTGGCACTCAAAAGCTATCAGAAGTGTTGCATTAACAACTCTATATCTTTATTGGTGACTTTTGTATAATTACCTATTTCACCTCTGTCCTGCAGTGATTCTCGATGCTCGGAGTCTCCATTTACACACAAATATGTTAATATGTTATAGCTAGAAACTAAAAAATTACTATTTAGTTAAGAGGTTTCTCCATCCTTCCTGCATAGTAAAATAAATATCCTTGTTGCCAACTGTGGCGAACAGCTTTTTTAACTAAGACTGCAAAGTTTTTCTTTGTGTTCGCGCCCGGTGTCACGAAGGTTGGCATATTCCTAGCTCCATATTTTATCTACTGTCATTTTTCATTAAAATTAGATGTGGAACAACAGCTTAAGCTTAATAAGCGAGAATTATTTTCTGTTGTCTCGCAGCAGTTCTACGATCGTGCTTTTGAATATTTGCTTGAGTCGATCGGGGTTAAAAGTAATTGCCGACATTGTACTTCTGAGGGATTTAGCGATATGCCTAACGATAGAGGCTATTTGTTCAAAACCTAGTGGATAATCTACTCAAGATTGTAAAAAACTAACCGCGAGTAATATTTATCTAGGCTCACCCCCTCTACTGGCAGTTAGGCAGATGTGTCAATATATGTTATGCTGAGTCAAAATTGAGGAATGATCATGTCAAAAGAAAGAAAAAGCAATAAAGAAGTCAAAAAGCCGAAGAAACAAGCTGATGGTGTTGCTAAGCCGAAGGATGACAAAAAAAATTATGGTAGCACGGACGGTCGCAAGTAGAGATAGCTTCGACTCTCGGGATTGTGATTAATTTTGTTCAATTGTCATTACTATCGATTTTTAACAGATTTAAATATCCTATTTTGGGATAGGGCGAAAACAGGTTTATTATATCTAGGGAATATGCAGTGCTAAACCCAAAGTATAATGAAATCTGTTTTTAGCCATGAATATTAAACATTCCGTCGCCGATCGAATTTAACACCGTCTATTGAGACTTTCTGGCCTAAAAAATATAGTTCGATCGCCCAAATCTATCACAGCGATATCTCAGTCACCGCAATATTACCCTCAAAACACACGTCAACATCAGTCCCTGCCGCCCGATCGCGCGATCCATATTCTCCGGCATAATAAAAGTATTCTCCCTCCATCCGGTAAACCACTGGCAGTGGCTGCGTCGAAGGCTGGCAAAACACAATTTCCGGTTCCGCACTTCCGGGCGCTAAATGCGGCAAATTCACATTCCAGAAACACCCAGACTTTGGTTCCCGGTTCAGCAAATCCGCCAACACCCTCGATGTCCAACGAGTAGCGACATCCCAGTCTATTTCGAGCGGCCTTTTAATCCGGTGGGAAATTGCGATTCCCGGAATACCGTGCATGGCTGCTTCGCGCACAGCCGCAACCGTACCGGAAATATACACGTCAACCCCCAAATTGCCGCCCGTGTTAATACCCGAAAGCACCAAATCCGGCTTCGCACAAACGTGATGAAGAGCAATACGCACGCAATCGGCCGGTGTTCCCCCTACAGCATACTCAAATTCCGATCGCCGATCGACATGAATCGGACTGTGAGCCGTCACCTGATGCCCGCAGCCGGACAATTGCCCTTGAGGAGCCACCATAATTGTTTTGCTCTTTACTGCTTGCAAAAGTGCTTGAATGCCCGGAGCATCGATGCCGTCGTCGTTGGTTAAAATTATCGTCATTAAAAATGTGTCGGTTTTATAGAACCGATTTGAGAGCGCAGAGGCTGGCAACTTTCTGGTAGCTCTAGCCCAAATTGGTTGTTGGTTGGTGGCGATCGTCAGTATGAGCATTGCCACACATTTATATCATGGCATTAATTGAACACTTGCCCCAGAAATGTGGCGCGCCACATTGTAGCCCAGTCGCACCTTGATATGACAGCTAAAGCGACTTGTTACGCTTGCCCCAGTGCAGCATTCATGACATCAGTGTCGATGCAAACATCTAATCACATAATTTTTTCCTCGGCTCTCCCCGATGCTTGGTGTTAAAAGTAGCAGATGATACTAACTATCTGAGACTGAACGTTGAAACCCTCGATCGTGCTAAATTATTAGCTGGCGTTATCACCATAAGTACGAGAGAGCCGATAATAAGTTAATGTCGATTCCTATTGGGCTTTGACGCAGGGGATGGGATAATAGATATGAAATCCTTATCAAAAATAGTATCTACGTTACAGTCCTCATTTCCCATTCATAAATCAAATACTTATCTACACTGTTACCATTATTACATTTTAACTCAGGAGAGCCACATGAGCGAACCCACTAAAAGCAACACCGAAGCAGTAATGAGTGGCTGTCCCCCTGTTCCCCAGTCGATTATGACCGCCCGTCGGGAAGAACTAAATAACGTCGAACTGGAAATTTTTGAAGGCAACTTACCAGACGACGTACAGGGTTACATCTTTTTCGTTGGGCCAGTGGGTACCGTGGAATCAGGCGGTCTTCCCTTTAAAGACGGAGACTCATTCTTAAATGGCGACGGCATGGTTTACCGACTTGATTTCAATCAAAAAGGTAAAGTAACTGTGAAGACACAGATTGCCAAGCCGCTAGATTACTATTTTGACGAGGCAACTAAGGGTACCAACTTGGGATTTCGCAATCATGGCATCTTAAGGTTTTCCTTACTTCTGGGCGCTCGCAACGAGTTAAATACAGCGTTTCTGCCGATAAAATTCTCTCAAGACGAATCTGAGCGATTGCTAGTAACTTATGACGCGGGTCGTCCTTATGAAATTAATACACATACCCTTAAGGTGAGGACTCCAGTCGGGTCCAATCAAGAGTGGCGCCCTGAAATTAATCTGCCCTATCTCTTTCCACCCATTTTTAGTACCGCACATCCTGCCTTTGATACCTACACCCACGAATTTTTTGCGGTCAATTACGGCCGATCGTTAGAAAATTTTATTGATACCATTCCTTCCCTTGAGGAAGTAGACAAACTTTTTCCAGAAGTCCGTCAACTTTGGGAACGATTTAAAGGTTTAGAAGATTTCGTCTATCTGATTCGTTGGGATGGCATAAATCCTTTAGAGCGATGGACGCTTGTCAACCCCGATGGTTCGCCAGTCAGCATCAAGCAAACTATTCATCAGATTGGAGTAACCAAAGATTATGTTGTTTTGATGGATACATCCTTTAGTACTGGAATCGAACAAATACTCAACAATCCTTTTCCAGACCACAAGGAGCGAGAAAGAATTCTCAGACAGTTGCTGGAAAGTCCGCCATCACCCGATTCAATCATCTATATTGTGAGCCGTAGTGACCTGGCAAAAGGACAACGCCCGGCCATGAATGAACCGGAAGTTAAAGTTGTCGTGCGGAAAGTGGTAGTTCCCCTCGAAGCTTCTCACTTTCTGGTGGACTATGACAATCCTGACGACAAAATTACGCTTCACATTTGTCATATTTGTGCTTGGGATGTTGCTGAATGGCTCCGCACGTATGATTTTTCTGCCTATCCACCCCACGATCCCGTGTCTTCTCCTGGGCCTGGGATGGAACTCAATCTGATGGATATTAGCCGCCTGGGACGCTATGTAATTGACGGCAAAAGCCAGGAGGAAGCACCCGTTGAATCAAAAGTTATTTCAGATCGAAGGTACACCTGGGGGCCATCGTTATACACCTATCTTGATAGACTCCCTTCGTCGGGTATGACTCCCGGAAAGTTAGATAATATTTACTGGAGTTCTTTTGGACTCTGGAAAAATCTGATGACCCAGTTCATGTGCGACCTCTTCAAAGACTATAAGTACCAGCAAGTGCCACAATCAAACCTGTTAAGCCTTGCTGAACAGGGTATACCACCTTGTTTGTTCCGACTGCAAACATGCTCGATGGAAATTGCCGATCAGTACCCGTTTCCTCCTGGCTATATGGTGAGTTCGCCACAGTTTATGCCGCGCCGTGGTAACCAAGGGAGTTCAACAGATGGTTATATTACTTGTAACGTTTTCACACCCGAAAGAAATGAAATCTGGATTTTCAAGGCAGATGCTTTAAGGCAGGGAGCAATATGCAAGCTTTACCATGAATCGCTCAACTTTGCATTTACATTACACACAGCTTGGTTACAACAAATAGGATCTCGTTTATCTGAATACAAAATCTCGCTGAAGGAAGATTACGAGGACTTAGCAAAGAACTTCCAATCTCCTCCGGAATTCGAGAAAGAGATTCAGGATTTGTTTGCTAAAGAGTTGTACCCTCGCTTTGAAAGAGAGTAAAAATTTGATCCAGCCAGATTCTCCATGAATCTGGCTGGATCAATAATAGTTGCTTAAAAGAAAAGGTAAAAATAATGATCGCCATTTCAGCCTACGAAATTCGAGAAAAGATTTACGACGGCATAAGAACCGTTGTTTATCGAGGTATAAGAAATCGAGATCGACAACCTGTTATCGTTAAAATCATAAAAGATGAACATCCTACCCTAGAACAAATCACCCATTTAAGGCAAGAGTTTATAATTACTCAAAATTTAGATTGTGAAGGGCTTGTCAAAACATACAGTTTAAACAACTATCAAAATAGTTATGCTCTGATATTAGAAGATTTTGGCGGTCAATCACTTGCTAATTTTATAGCATCTAATAAACTGTCAATAACCGATTTTATAAGAGGCGCAATCGCTCTATGCGAAACTTTGATCTATCTCCATCAAGTACCAATCATTCACAAAGACATTAAGCCCTCAAATATCATTATCAATCCAGCGACCGGAAAAGTAAAACTGACTGACTTTAGTATTTCATCGCGCTTGGAATTGAAAAACCAAAGCATTAGTAATCCCAACTTCCTAGAAGGGACTCTCGCTTATATGTCACCCGAACAAACAGGGAGGATGAATCGAGCCATTGACTATCGCACCGACTTGTATTCTTTGGGAGTGACTTTCTATGAAATGCTGACCAACCAGTTGCCATTTACTACCACCGATCCGATGGAATTGGTTTACTGTCATATTGCGAAACAACCCGTCCCACCCAAAGAAATAGCAGAAATTCCTCAAGCGGTTTCAGATATTGTGATGAAACTGTTAGCAAAAAATGCTGAAGATCGATATCAAAGTGGGGCCGGATTAAAATTTGATCTGGAAACTTGTTTGCAGCAATTGCAGACAACTGGCAACATTGAAAACTTTCCCATCGGTCAACGCGATCGCGGCAACCAATTACTCATTCCCCAGAAGCTTTATGGCAGAGAAACCGAAGTCCAAATTCTTCTAGATGCCTTTGGGCGAGTCAGCCTTGGTGCCACCGAGATGATGTTGGTTTCCGGTTATTCCGGGATTGGTAAAACTTCAATTGTCAATGAAGTTCATAAACAAATTGTAGCAGCGAGGGGATATTTTATTGCGGGTAAGTTTGACCAGTTTAAGCGCAATATTCCCTATGCTGCGTTAATCCAAGTATTTCAGGAATTAGTGCGTCAACTATTAACCGAAAGTTCCGAACAGATTGCTATTTGGAAAGAAAACTTATTAAAAGCGCTAGATAATAACGGTCAAGTTATTATTGATGTTATCCCGGAAGTTGAACTAATTATCGGTAAACAGCTTGAAGTTCCTCAACTGGGGTCATCGGAATCACAAAACAGATCTAATCGGGTGTTTCAACAATTTATTCGCGTTTTTTGTCAACCCGAACACCCGCTAGTCATATTCCTAGACGATTTACAGTGGGCAGATTCGGCATCTCTGAAGTTGATCCAACTTTTGGTAACCGATCCAGATAACAAATATTTGTTAACGATTGGAGCTTATCGAGATAACGAAGTCAGCCCCGTGCATCCTTTAATTCAGACAATAGAAAAAATTCAAGAAAATGAAACGGTGGTGAATAATATCACCATTCAGGCGCTGGCTTTGGATAGCGTCAATCAATTAATCGCCGACACTCTCGATGCCAGCGTAAACTTAGACAAAATTAAACTTTTTTCTGAATTACTTTTTAATAAAACCCAAGGAAATCCGTTTTTCTTGACACAGCTACTCAAAACCCTGTACTCGGAAAATCTGCTGGTTTATCAAGTAGATACAGACCGCTGGGAGTGGGATATTCTACAAATACAGGCGATTGGCATTGCTGATTTCAATATTGTTGAACTGGTTGCCCGAAATATTCGCAAACTCCCAGAAACAACCCAGAAAGCATTAAAACTAGCGGCTTGTATCGGCAACCAATTTAACTTAGAAGTTTTATCAATTGTCAACGAAGAATCAAACTTAACGACTGCTGCTCATTTGTGGGAGGCAATGCAAGCGGGTTTGATTTTGCCGCTGTCGGAAAATTACAAAATTCCCCTAGTATTTGCCCAGGAAGAGTTGGCATCTGTACGGGATGTCAAAGTTGACTACAAATTTTTGCACGACCGAGTGCAGCAAGCAGCTTATTCTTTGATTCTAGAGTCAGAGAAAAAAGCCACTCACCTGAAAATTGGTCAACTGCTGCTGAATAATACAACGCCTCAAGAGCGAAAAGAAAATATTTTTGCTCTGGTTAACCAACTGAATTTTGGCACAGATTTGCTAACTAATCAGTCAGAAAAAGATGAGTTGGCTGAATTAAACCTGATCGCCGGACAGAAAGCAAAAGCAGCGACTGCGTATGAAGCTGCTGTTAATTATTTGAATGTAGGTATAGAACTCCTGAGTCAAGATAGCTGGGAAAGTAGATACGATCTGACATTTAATTTTTATCTGGAAGCGGCCGAAGCCGAATATCTCAATGCCAATTTAGAACGAGCGGGGATCTTGTGCGATCGCGCTCTGCAAACCGCCAAAACTACCCTTGAAAAAGTTAAATTATACGATCTAAAAATTAGATTTGAACTTGCTAAAAACCAGATTAAATCTGCGTTAGATACCGGACTGCAAGTTCTAGAATTACTAGGAGTATCCCTAGCTGAATCAGCTCCGCAAAACTTAAATTTTGAAGAGTTAACTAACCTGCCAAGAATGACCGCTCCCTACAAGCTAGCGGCAATGCAAATTTTAATTCTTATATGGCCTCCTGCTTGTTTTGGATCGAGCGCAATGGCACTACCGATTCTATATACTATGATTGAACTCTCGATTCAGTATGGAAATTCGTTGCTTTCTACTTACGCTTATTCTATGTATGGTTCGCTCATATCTTGGCTAATACCAGATATAGATTCTGCCTATCAACTGAGTCAAATATCTTTGCAGTTATTGGAGCGGTCAAATGCAAAAGAGTTTTTATCTAAAGTATTCGTTAATATTTTTATCAGTATTCACCATCAAAAAGAGCCTCTGGCAACCACTATAGAACCCTTGCTTCAAGCAATTAATAACGGCTTAGAAGTCGGTGATATAGAATATGCTTGTCATGCTGCTGATTACTACTGCTCGCATCTATTTTTTAAGGGAGAACATCTGGATTATGTGCAAGCGAAACAAAAACACTATAGGGATTTAACAGCTAATCTTTCCCAAGAACATCAGCTTTATCTCATCAAAATCATCGGTCAATTAGTGGCAAATTTAATGGGTCAAGCAGACAATAAATTGCTACTAATTGGCGATTTATTAGATGAGAAAGAAACAATTGCATATCTTCAAAAAATTAATAATACAATTGCCTTGTTTAGAGTGTTTTTTGCTAAAACCATGCTTTGCTATTTATTTAAAGATTATGCAAGAGCTATAGATCATGGTGTTACAGGAGTCAATTATTCAACAATTCTCCAAGCTAACTTTAGCTTTACCGAACATATTTTTTACTATTGTTTGGCTCTTTTAGCTCAGTATTTTCAGGAAACCGAGTCAAAGCAGCAACATTACTTAAAGCAAGTAGAAGAAAATCAGGAAAAAATGAAATATCGGGCTTTCCATTGCCCAGCCAATTACCAGCATAAGTATGACTTAGTAGAAGCAGAAAAAGCCCGCGTCTTAGGGCAATCTTTCTCAGCAATGGAATATTACGACCGGGCGATAGATGGAGCCAAGGAAAATGGATACGTCCAGGACGAAGCCCTCGCCAATGAACTCGCAGCAGAATTTTATTTAACTTTAGGTCGTCAGAAAGTAGCGCGTACCTATTTAATTGACGCTTACTATGCTTATATTCGCTGGGGAGCCAAGGCAAAAGTTAAAGATTTAGAAGAGCGCCATGCTGAATTACTCGCACCAGTCGTCAGTAGGAAAAATAGCCTGACGAGTGGAAGAGACGAAATGATTGTTCAGACCAGAACCACTGTCACTTCTACCAGTTCAGGTGCTGCAAACGAGCTGGATTTATCAACAATTATCAAAGCCTCCCAAGCGCTCTCAGGGGAAGTTAATTTAGATAAGTTACTCTCGAATTTGATGCAAGTCTTGCTAGAAAACGCCGGAGCAGAAAAATTTTATTTCATCATACCTGACCCAGCAGGTAAGTGGAAAATTGAAGCTCAATGTACGGGTGAACGATGTGAATTAATATCCAAGTCAGCGACTGAAAATCAAGTGATACCTATCTCGCTGGTTAATTATGTACAACGCACGCAAGAAACTTTGGCGATTGATGATGCAACCACTGAAACCAGGTTTGCCTCTGACCCGTATATTATTCAGCAGCGACCTAAATCTATCTTGTGTAGCCCCCTGATTAACCAAGGTAAATTGGTGGGGATCTTATACCTAGAAAATAATTTAACAGCGGGGGCTTTTACGCGCGATCGCCTAGAAGTCCTCAACATCATTTCCGCCCAAGCTGCGATCTCCATCGAAAATGCCCGCCTCTATCAAACTTTAGAAGAAAAGGTGCAACAACGCACCGCCCAACTCGCCGAAGCAAACGAGGAAATTAGCAGCCTCAACAACAAACTTAAAGCCGAAAACATCCGCCTCAGTGCTGAGTTAGAAGTCACGAAACGACTGCAACAAATGATCTTGCCCAAACAATCAGAACTAGATCAAATTAAAGGATTAGAAATAGCTGGATATATGCAACCGGCCGATGAAGTTGGCGGCGACTACTACGACGTGCTAACCCAAAATGATAAGGTAAAAATTAGCATCGGCGATGTTACGGGACATGGTTTAGAAAGTGGCGTATTAATGATTATGGCGCAAACCGCCGTCCGCACTCTCCAACAAATGAACGAAACTGATCCGGTGAAGTTTCTTGATGTGTTAAACCGCACCCTTTATGCCAATATCGAGCGCATCGACTCGTCTAAAAACATGACCTTGGCTTTGTTAGATTATCAAGATAGTAACTTTACCCTCAGCGGTCAACATGAAGAAATAATTGTAGTCCGTACTGATGGTAACATCGAACTGATCGATACAATGGAACTCGGCTTTCCTCTGGGATTAGAGAAAGACATTGCTGATTTTGTTTCCCAAGTTCAAGTGCATCTTAATCCAGGGGATGTAGTAGTGCTTTACACAGATGGAATTACCGAAGCTGTAAATATAAATTGCGTGTATTACGGCATAGAAAGATTGTGCCAAGTGGCGAAAGAAAATCGCCACAAAACGGTTGAAGAAATTCGACTAGCAGTAATTGATGACGTGCGGCAACATATTGACAAGCAGAAAGTTTTTGACGACATTACGTTGGTAGTTCTAAAACAGAAATAACGCAAGTTGGTAATTGGTAATTGGTAATTAATCATATCAAGTCCCGTTGCACCGGACTTGTATAGTGGGGGTGTAGTCGATCGAGACGAAGAGGCTGGCAACCTTCTGGTAGCTCTAGCCCAAATTGGTTGTTGGTTGGTGGCGATCGTCAGTTTTAACATTGCCACGCATTTATATCATGGCATTGATTGAACAGTTGCCCCCCAGAACTTTGCCGCGTGGTGAGAGTATCAATTCAGAGAGGACTGGTATCGTTGCCCAACAGCTTAGCGGGTGACAACGTACCTATAATGCTTGCTGCATAAAGGATAGAGCCAAGAAGCCGCGCTGAAAATAGAGAC
>NZ_JAUBQW010000097.1:0-24923 GCF_036701485.1 Microcoleus sp. Pol11C3
CTCATAATTGTCTCGGATGATTCACTTTTACCCCCTCAATCCGCCTATGTGCCAGTTGGGGGTGCGGAATGTGGGTTACAATACAGGAAACAGGTTTTCATATCTCTGCCGAGGACTATTCTGAAAGCCCGATCGCGCTTTTTCCCGATCTCTATTCTCTTAATCTGCGTCAATCTGCGTCAATCCCTTGTCATCGGCAGCCCGATAAATTCTCTTTTTTTTACCGCAGATACAGGCCGATAAACACAGATTAACGCAGATGAATTAGATTGATTCCGGTTGCACCATCCGTGATTGTGGACTGTTGACTGGATTTTACTATTCCGATGGTATTGGAATTGAGGTAATTAGTCTTTAACTACTAGCAATTATCGTTTTATTGGCCGTCAGTTTGTCTGAGAGCCGCCAGAATTTCCGGTCGTTTCATGCGCGCGTAGCCCCGCACTTTCTTGTCTTTGCCGATCGCCTTCAACCGTCTCAGCGAAAGACTTTCGTAATCGTCCTCTGGGGACGGAAACGGCAACTCCAATTGCAACTGCGGTAGCTGAGGTTTCTGCTGTGCTTTCGACTGCTTCTTCGGCTGCGTTTTTGACTGCTTCTTCGGCTGTGCATCGGGCTGTCTTTCTGAGTGCGTCGCGGCGGCTCCCAATTGGCGGCGGAGCGTTTCAATTTGATTTTTCAGGTCATTTTCTACGTCTTCAATGGCGTCGGAAACAAACTGATTAATTGTTTGGACTGTGCGTTCTAATTTTGTTGACAGCAGTTTTTCCAGTTCATCCAACTGTCTCAAAGCAGCTTCAAGATTTACCTCAGAAATTACAGCCGATGTTGGCGGACAGTTGCTGCTCGATTGTTCAATTTTTTTAGCCATTTTATCTACCTTTTCATGAAATGCTTTTTCCACTTGTTCGAGCAAATGCTTAATCTGTTCTATTTGGTTACGCTCAAAGTTCTGATCAGTTAGAGCTTTTACGTGCTTTTTTAGCAGGTCTTCATTTTTTTTTATAGATTGTTCTATTTGTTTTGTGAGACTATCTACCTTTTTTTGAAATGATAGCTCAAATTGCTGCAGTAGAGTCTCAATTTGTGCTGTTTTCTGAGTCGGTTGCGGAGCTAAATGTTCCATTTCTGCTTGAGCAACAGCTACCTCCTGGTCGGTCATTTCAAATACCCACGCCCACATTTGCTCGATGCCGAGTTCTTTAGCAACAATACACCAATCCGAGCCGCAGACAACTTCATATTCTTCTTCGTTGCTGTAAGCTTCTGTAGGGCGTACAATTAAAGGAATCAAGTTGCTGCCTTGCTCGATCAGACTTCTCCTGAGAGCTTCGCGGCGTTCGCGAGGAATTTCGCCCCGATGAGGCTCTGGTACTGCAATTTGGGAAGTGTAAATCTGAGTGTGACTAATTGGCTTAATCCGCAAATATTCAACTATTCGGTTTTGATCGGACGATCGATCCATCTTGTTACAAGTCCCCTTTTGTCATGAAAATCTGATGTTTGGGTATTTATGTATGTTTGCACTTTACAGTCTGCGTTTTAAGGGATGCAGGACTAACCCAAGAACTGTAATTGTAGGGTGCGAGACAAACACCTTACCCAGTCTGCGATCGAACTCGGTTATCTGGGGAGATATCCCCTTGCTGCTGTAACTGTGCTGCTGGCTGTGTGGTGACAGCCAGATCGGCAAAAGTTACTGCAATTCTTAAAAAAAGCGACTGTGATGAGTTTAACTGGCTGTGGGACACCAATGATCCACTGCTTTACTCATCTTTACTTATTTTGGCGTCAGGGCGATCGGGCTGACGTTGCGAGTTGCGATCGCAATTGCGATTTATACGAAAGCCAGCTTTAATATCCCCTTTATTCTTTAGTCTCAAGCGAGAGGGACGAAAGTTTGTGTACGATCGGTTTCAACCGCCGAGTCATATCGGGTTTTTCAACGTTTGTCGCATGGGCTTTGATCGCCCCAAAAATGCAGTTGAGATGGCTGAAAGCTTATAAATATTTTTGCCACTTGTCAATAAGCTTAATCATTGTTTTCTCGCCTAACCCTTTACCTTTCATGCGTTCCAACACATTTTCAAAAGATGCAAACTGCTGCAAATCTCGCTCTTTAATGATTTGTTCTATTGTTTGAGCTTTTATGCCAGCATTTTTCAAATTTGTAGCCAATTTGAATTTATCTTGAGTGTTGAGTGCTTCCAACAGCGGAACAGGTTTGGGAATCCGACTTTCAACATCTTTAACCCTCTCTATCAGCGCCTGTTTTTCCCGCGTATAGTCGGCTTTCAATTCATTAATTCTGTTTTCCAATCGAGTTTCAATATTGGTCAGCCGCTGTTCAAAGCTGGAGGACTGTTGCGGAACCTCACTTACTTTTGGATTGTCAATGATTGCGGTTTTTCTGAGAATTTCAAGTTGTTCGAGGAGAAGTTCTTCATTTTCTTCTTCCAGGATAAATGCTCCGATTGTCTCGCCTTTGAGAGGTTCTATTTCCTTTGCTCTCGCCGCCGCATAGTATTCAAAGTCTCCGTCTACTATTTCGTAAGCATCCATACCGTTTCGGCGGACAATTATTGGGTTAATCAATCCTCCTGACTCTAAAATCAATCTCGCTAATTTCTCCAAATCAGCCTCGGAAAAATTTGAACGGGGTACTGCGGATGTAATTTTTTTAACTGCAACCAGTGACGGAGATAATTTTTTCATTAGTTTTTACCTATTTTTTCCAAAACTTCGAGGGCTAGCATTTCAAATTCTTGGGATGCGATGCAATCAGGCTTAAAGTCTAGCACTGAAATGGGATCGGCGATTTCCATATTTCCCACGATTTGAAATTGTTCTGCACACTTTGCTAAATCGTCTCTCTCGTAAATTACGCTGTCCATGATTTCAAAGCCGTAGCGTTTGGGAATTGCCTCCCTCCGCTTGGGCAAACTGTACTGTAGAAATTTAACATTAGTTGAGATTTTGCAAGCAAGTACACCTAAAACTTCTAGTGGTTTCTTGCCAATTTGTTTTTTGAATCCATTAACTTTTTTAAGAAAATCCTTAACATTAATCAGTCCTTGATTGGCAAAAGGTTTTAAGTCAGAAGGAATAATTAAATAATCGGCCGCAATTAGGGCAACTCTAGCATAAAAATTCAAAGATGGCGGTGTATCGATCAGTACAATATCATATTTATCCTGTACTTCTGCTAGCTTTTGAATTAAAATCATGCGGCTGTAATCTAGTTGATTGAGTTCCGTTTCATATTGCATTAAATCAATGTGGGAAGGAATCACATCTATTTCGGGATGGCAAAAATTAGACTTGCGAGCTACTTCTTCGATCGAGAAAAAGTCTTCTGATTGCAAAACTTGAAGAATATTATTATCTTTCAAATCATCTTGTTCTTCATCCTCAAATTTTACTAAACCAGTCGCAAAAGTTGTATTAGCCTGACTATCTAAGTCGATCACCAAAACTCTGTTACCTTTCTTACTCAGCGCTGCTGCTAAATTGACTACAGTTGTAGTTTTGCCAACGCCACCTTTATTATGGTAAACTGCAATGATTTTCATAGTATTTTGGCTTTTTTTGATAACGGTTACATCGGATTTAACTTGAGGCTTAACTGGAGAATTTTCAGGTATTTGTTCCGGTTCAGAGATTTGACTTGGCTCCGGTTCTTCGGTGGCGGGATTGTTGGGCTGTACTGGGACTTGGCTAACTAACTCAGGACTAACCAAATTAATTTTACTATCTTCCAGTTCGAGTTTATCGGAATTTTTGATAGGTTTTAAACTATTTCTGCCAATTAAAGCGATTATTTCATCAATTCTATTTTCAAGGTCTTGTCCAGCACACTTAAAGACTAGCTGAATATCATCGGTAATTCTTGCATAAATTCTAATTTCTTTACCGTTAGTTATGAGGCCGTAGCGGATGCTCAAACTTGTTAAATAGCGATGGAGTTTTCGCAGGTGGCGGTCTAAATTTTCCTTGGGATGTTTAGCCTCCATAACTACACTCATCGGTGAGTCTGCATCGACAACTATGGGGATAACTTGGGTGGCAAATGAGAGAAAGTCTAGACGAATATTCCCAAATGCTATTTCTTGGTGCCAAGTGTCGGGCGTATAGCCTAGTTTTGGTAGCAGATAGCTGACAATGAGTTTGCTTTCTACTTCGCTTTCGTTGCGACAGTTATTGGGATTGAAAGTCATTCGATTTTAGATTTTAGATTTTAGATTTTAGATTGGGAATGACTGATTTAATAATGGTACGGATTGTGAGATTGACAGTAGGGTACGCATTTCTCCCCTTACAAAGGCTACGGATTGTAATATCGAAAAACCCGGTTCTTTCTGAGAAACCGGGTTTTTCTGGCATTTATCGCGTTTAAAACTTACTTTGTTTTAGCGTTAAATTCCTGCAATGTTTGATAGCCGCCAGCGGGATTGTACAAGTGACAGTTGTCGGCAATCCGCTTCATTAAAGACCAAGAAAATTCTGTTTCGTAGAGATGATCTTGCCAATTTTCCTTTAAGCTGCTGTGGGCGAGGCGCAAATTGTACCAGGGAATAGCAGTTGAAAGGTGGTGGGGAACGTGGACGTTAATGTCGTGGCACAGAAACTCTACCCAGCGGGGATAATCGCAGTGAACTGTTCCCGATAGTTGCTCTTGGGCTTCGTTCCATTCTTCGGGTTCTTTAAATGAAATGTCTGGTGCTGTGTGGTGGACGATCGTAAAAGTGCTCATCCAGAAATGGTAAACCAGCCAGGGCATCAACCAAAATTTGACAAATCCCCAAATGCCTGTGGTTGCAATTAAAATCGGGAATCCGATCGCAGCACCGATTAAAACTACTAACACAGAAAACCGGACTTGTTCTTGTTTCTGTTTGCCCTTGAAGCGCCACCACATAAAGTGTACTTTGGCCCAGTGGGCGATCGAGCCGATCCACCACATCCGACCGAATATTAAACTATAAGCGATTTGTAAAGGCTTGGACGCGCCAGCGTAGTCTTCTGCTGTCATCGGCTGCCAAGCATTATCTTCGCCAATTTTGTTGGTGTGCTTGTGGTGGTAATTGTGTCCATGCCGCCATGCGTGAAACGGAAAAATTAACGGCAGAAATGCGAGATGTCCGACTAAATCGTTTACCCAGCGGCGGTTAGCAAATGACCGATGGCCGCAGTCGTGGCCGATCACAAAAAAACCGGTTAATCCGGTGCCTGTGAAAATCCACATCAGGGGTAGTAGAAACCAAGGAGAGACTGCTATGCCCCAGTAACCGACAGCAACTAGCAAAACGTTGACGATTACTTTTGTCCAAGCTTTGCGGGGGTTTTTGACAAATACTTCCCGCGGCAGGGTTTTGAGAATATCTTTGAGGCGCAGGTTGGAAGGGTCACTTGCGGATGTCAAATTTAGTGGTTTTTCGATCGATGCTGTCATAAACTGATTTCGATTCTCCGTATGCCATGAGCATGGCTTAACAAATTAGCGCCATAAAAAAGCGCAGTAAAATGTCAGCTCGTTGCCAGCTTGTGGCAGACGAGTTGAGCAGTAGGCAAGCGCGTTTTAGCAAATGCTAGCGATCGCTATCCGCAGTTAGGAATTTCTAGCACTTTTGGCAAAAAATACTGCGGGTAGCAAAACCTTTGTTTTTATAACACAGGGGCAGCACAGTTAGCATTAGCGACTGTTGTGTGCTAATTGCTGTTGCTACCAGAAATGGGGTCGAGAGTGGGCAAGCCAGCGATCGAGCGTTGCTGTTTGAGGCTTTGCACTTCCAGCAGCAAGGATTCGATTTCTGCTTGCAAGTGCAGGAACTTAACTTGCTGATCGGCTTGGTAGGGGCACTTTACCAAATCTACTTTGCGGGCAAAACTGGTCGATAGGGTAGAAGAACTAGCCATTTCGGGATTGCTCGCGGTGACTTGAGGCCGGGAAAGAGTGGATGAATTATTTGACATTAGTAATTGAGTAGACATATCTACACATTCACACCATTAAGTTACTTTAACCTGAACCGATCGTATTAAACATCAAATTAACCGATCGAGCTAAAATTAGTGTAAATTCCTTAGCCATTGCCTAAAACCATTGACATCGTGACCCTGATTCTACCTGCTACTGACTCTACTGCTAACTCTGCTGCCCGCGCCGCCTCGCCCAAGCGCTACGGCTGGCCCGGCTTGATCGAAGCTTATCGCCCCTACCTGCCGGTGACGGAAACCACACCGGTAGTGACCCTCCAAGAAGGCAATACTCCCCTGATTCCAGCACCTGCGATCGCCTCTCTCATCGGTCGAGACGTGCGCGTCCTGGTGAAATACGACGGCCTCAACCCCACTGGTAGTTTCAAAGACCGGGGGATGACAATGGCGATTTCCAAGGCGAAGGAAGCTGGTGCCGAGGCTGTAATTTGCGCCAGTACGGGCAATACTTCGGCCTCCGCCGCCGCCTACGCCAGACGCGGGGGAATGCGAGCTTTCGTGTTGATTCCCGAAGGTTACGTGGCTTTGGGCAAGCTGGCGCAAGCTTTGCTTTACGGTGCGGAAGTAATTTCGATTGGGGGAAATTTCGATCGAGCCCTAGAAATTGTCCGCGAAATGGCTGTCAATTATCCGGTGACATTGGTCAACTCGGTCAATCCTTACCGCTTGGAAGGTCAGAAAACCGGAGCTTTTGAAGTGGTGGACGCTTTAGGCGATGCCCCCGACTGGCTGTGCATTCCCGTGGGAAATGCGGGAAACATCACAGCATACTGGATGGGTTTTTGTCAATACCACCAAGCCAAAAAATGTTCGCGCTTGCCGCAGATGATGGGATTTCAAGCGGCCGGGGCTGCACCGTTGGTAACGGGCCAACCAGTGGCGAACCCAGAAACCTTGGCGACGGCGATTCGGATCGGCAACCCCGCTAGCTGGAAACAGGCGATCGCAGCTTCCGAAGCCAGCCGCGGCAGTTTTGCCGCTGTCACCGACGCCGAAATTCTCGACGCTTACCGCTTGTTAGCATCCGAGGAAGGGATTTTCTGCGAACCGGCGAGTGCAGCTTCTGTGGCCGGTTTGCTGAAGGTAAAAGACCAAGTTCCGACTGGGGCGACGGTGGTTTGCGTGTTGACTGGTAACGGTTTGAAAGACCCGGATACGGCAATTAATCACAGCAACAATCAATTTAAAAGTGGCATTGCTCCGACTTTGGATGCGGTAGCTGGGGCGATGGGATTTTAAAAGAAGGAAGAGGGAACAGGGAAATATGAAAACTCTTTGTCATCTTCTCTCTCTTCTCTTCCTCTGCGTCCTCTGCGGTTCGTTAAAAAAATTCTTAATTCATCACCAGGAGCAAACAGAATGGTTCAATCACCTGCCAAACTTCTAAGTGTTGATGAATTTATTGCCAACTTTGGCGACAGCGATCGTTACGAACTAATCGATGGTGAATTAACCGAAATGAAACCAACGGGGTCGCACGAACAAGTATCCGCCTTCCTCGGGCGAAAACTCAATGTAGAAATCGATCATCTGGATCTACCCTACTTTATTCCCCCTCGCTGTCTCATCAAACTATTAGGAACAGCAACAGCGTTTCGCCCCGACGTACTTGTAGTAGATCGAACTCAACTAATTAATGAACCTTTGTGGCAACAAGAACCTGTAATTACATCGGGAAACTCAATTAAACTAATCGCTGAAGTCGTCAGCACCAATTGGCAGAACGACTACGCCCGCAAAGTTGAAGATTACGCACTGCTGGGAGTGCCTGAGTATTGGATTGTGGATTATCTGGGCATTGGTGGCAGAGAATATATTGGCAAACCCAAACAGCCGACAATTACGATTTGTATGCTGCGAGAAGATGAGTATCAAAAACAGTTGTTTCAAAAGGGCGATCCACTGATTTCTTCACTCTTCCCAGACTTGCAGTTAACCGCACAACAAATCTTCGGAGCAAGCAGTATTTTAAATTCCTGATTACCAAACGGCGGTAGTTCGAGTAACAAACAGTACGCTGCGTACCGTACACCCTACAGAATAACTTTAAAGAGCTTGTATGGTGCGGAGCGTCAATAAAACTTTAGCGAGTATAAAATGACCAAGCCTACTGCAACCCTGTTAATTTCCTGTCCCGATCGCAAAGGACTCGTCGCCTTACTTGCCAATTTTATCGCCTCCCACAACGGCAATATCATCCACGCGGATCACCATACAGATTTTACCGCTGGATTATTTCTGAGCAGGCTAGAATGGCAATTAGATGATTTTGACTTAACCACCGAACAAATAACACCTGCTTTTAGTGAAATAGCCAAGGACTTACAAGCTAACTGGCAATTGCATTTCTCCCATAAAATTCGGCGACTCGCGATTTTTGTAAGCCGTCAAGATCATTGTTTATTAGACTTGATTTGGCGACAGCGAGCGCAAGAAATTAGAGGTGAAATTCCGCTGATTCTCAGCAACCATCAAAATTTAAAGCCTCTTGCCGCACAATACGGTATCGACTTTGAGTATATTCCCATTACTAAAGACAATAAAGCTATTCAAGAAGCACAACAGTTAGAAATTATTAAAAAATATAAGATTGATTTAGTAGTTTTGGCTAAATATATGCAAATCTTGAGTCAAGACTTTATCATAAAATTTCCCAATGTAATTAATATTCACCATTCATTTTTACCCGCGTTTGTGGGTGCCAATCCCTACGAAAGAGCTTATGAAAGAGGGGTAAAAATTATCGGTGCAACAGCCCACTATGTTACACCAGATTTAGATGCTGGCCCGATTATCGAACAAGATGTTGTGCGCGTGAGTCACCGCGATGAAGTGTCGGATTTGGTTCGCAAAGGTAAAGATTTAGAAAGGGTTGTTTTAGCCAGGGCGGTGCGATATCATTTACAAAATCGTGTTTTAGTTTACGGAAATCGGACTGTGGTTTTTGCTTGAAAATTAGGCGTCATATCAATCCTGGTTTGTTACTCCTTCGATCGCTCGGCGAGTGATATCAATTCCGGTGGCACGAGCGAGATAATTGTTGGCGGTTGACTAAAATTATGCTTTCGGGACAACTGACTGTTTGGACATTTGAACAATACCGATGCCACCGGAAACGATAGGACTTGTTCCAAAGCCCGATCGCGCTTTTGGAGTACCATAAGCTGTTCTGCATTTAAATTGTCTGTTAAAAAATACTCAAACTTTTGTGGGGTGGGCGTCCCGCCCGCCTCTAATATGCAATTTAAATGCGCGATAGCTTAACTAATTTAGCTTTAAGTTCCTCCAATACTTCGGACAGTTTTAGATCTAGTCGAGTGTCTGAAACCCTGACTGGCTATATGCTGGACTATTTATTCAAGGTTTAAGTGCAACGCTAAGTTTCCTAAAATGCCTTAAAAATGGCAGGGCTTCCTCCGTAAGGCTTACAGGGCCGTTAAAAAACTGTCCGAAGTATTGTTCCTCAACTGTTTGCAGTTGTTCAACTTCATGCTGGCTGGCAATTCCAGCTTCGCCACTTTCCGACACATTGCGAGAAAACTTTTAGGATTTCTCTGTTTGTGATTCCAAATTGGCAATATTTTGCTGAGTTAATTTAGCATAATTTAAAAAAGGGAATTGCTCCGAGTTGGGATGCAGTAGCTGGGGCAACGGGGTTTTAGAAGGGAAGGAAGAGGGAAGAGGGAAGAAGTTATGCTCACTTCGATTCTCATTTTGTCCTTTTTTTCTGTTTTTTTTTTCTTGATTTATACGATCGCTTGTTGGGTTAAACTTCGGTGTCCAAAAGGTGTTTGAATGCGAGCGATAGATCGGACATAATATTACTCTGGCTTTAAAACTTTGGCGGCTGCTTCGTAGCGCTGGATAATAGAAGCGCGATCGCATTCCTCGGTGATTTTTGCCAAACTGCCGCGCTCAATCATAGCGGCATGACGCAAAAGTACGGCACGGTCTTTATTGTAGCGGGTATAGGGAGCAATTCTAGCGATCGCTTCCAACAACCGAATTGTTACTGCCACGTCTGTATACCCGTAATGTCGAATCTGGTTAAAGGCACTATTAACTAACCCTTCAAAAGTCGCTACTTCAACGATGACGCGCAAATTATCTTCGTCGTCGTAGCGGTAGGGCGAGGGAAAATCCCGTTGCGCTATGCGAGACAATCCAGCACTCAATCTGTCAATACACCGAATTGCAGTAAAGGGATCGTTTATCCCAGGAGAAAGCGCGCGCAAGGCAATTTCAAGTAATTGATAGATGGGAAACTCTGCATCCTGATACTCTGTTCGTTCCTTGCCGACAATAAACGCATCATTAATCAGTTGAGTAAGTTCCCCATCGACCCTTTCTCCCGGCAAAACCAGCGCTAAATCGCTGCCTTTAATTATAAACTTTCCCGGTCGAGTTTTCAGAAGTACAAGTATATTGTACTTCTGGGTTATTTTCATTAATTCATCATCATCTATTGCTTGCACATAACCATCTGCCGTGGCTTTAAGTGGCCTGCCTTCTTCTTCAAAATTTGCTGGGATTTCCTCGACTTGCCACGGTTTTTGGGCTGCACTCTGCCCGATTTTTTCGGGGAACAGCCTATCTATTGTTTTGTCTAAATCCCCGCTAACTTGAGTAATAACGTGGGAGGCTTGAATGATAGTGGATGCGTGATGGATAAAGTAAATTAGCACGCCCATACTGGCAATTGCCAGCACCGTACCGACTGTAACCGAGAGTTGCGGCACAAAAAAACTATATCCATCTCCTTCACCATGAATAGTCCGCAGTACGAGCAAACAGTAAATAAACGTGCCAATGAAAGTGCCGAGCACGATTTGGTTGCCGGTATCCTGCATAAAATTTCGCAGCAATCGGGGGCCAAAATTTGAACTCGCCAACTGCAGCGCCACAATAGTAATGGAAAAAGCTGTAGCCACAACGCTAACCATTGAACCAGCAACCGATGAAAGCAGCGCTCGCGCTCCATCTGTTCCACCGATGTAAATCCACCACCAGTTAGGTGTACCGCCTGTACGATCGATTGTTAGCATTGCCCATGCCAAAATAATTGAGCTCGCTGCCATCAACGTCGGGATAAACCAGTAGCTAGAGTGCAGCGAATCCCAAAGTTTTCTCAACTTGATATTTTTCATGAATTGTGACGCGGTTAAGATTGTCCGTTGTCGTCAAGTTGCGATCGCCCTTGGGCAAGTTTTCCCACAGATCCGCCAATAGTGCGAGGTTTCGGAACTTTACTTTTGCCCGCGGGCCATCCTTCGCGCTGCAGGGAGCGATCGCCATCGGTTTCTTCGGTTTGGTCGTGAAACAAAATTTGTTGCGTGGGATAAGGCAAATCGATGCCGTTTTCCACAAGCTTTTTTTTAATAGCACAAATTACCTTATCGCGCGATCGCATATCGTCCATTCGGCGCGGCGGAGTAATCCACCACCGAACGCGGATATTGACGGTACTTTCTGCTAGCTCAACCACCAGCACATCGGGTGCAGGATCTTTCAACACCTCATTTACGCTGTACAATGCTTCCAGCATTAACTGCTTGGCGCGGTCAATATCGTCGCCGTAACCAATACCAACATCGTATTCCGTGCGGCGTTTATCGAAAGCAGTATTCACTGTCACCGCATTCGTAAACAATTCGGCATTTGGAATGACAATCCGGCGACCATCATAGGTTCGGATTGTTGTAGCGCGGGTCTCAATATTTTCTACTGTTCCCTCAAAGTTTTTAAACACAATCTGGTCATCGATTCGGAACGGTTCCGTCAACAGAATTAGGAGACCGGCTAAGAAGTTTTGCAAGATATCGCGAAAGGCAAAACCAATCGCCACCCCGCTAATTCCCAGCAATTGAATCAAATCCCCAGCTTTAAATGTGGGAATTATAATCGAAAGAGCAATAAACAGACCAACTAGAACGATCGTACCCTGCGCCAACCGTCCTAACACCAGCCCCAAATTTCTTGCTTGGTGGTGGTGGCGGGTAAGCTGCCTGACCGTTCTCTTCACTGCCCTGCCAAAAAAGACAAAGATGGCAAAGACAATTAGCGCCAGCACCATATTGGGCAACAGGATAATCAAGCCGTCGATCATGCTCTGAATCTTTGCCCAGACTGCGGATATCTCTGCTTTCATGAAGTTTCCTCGCGTATCAGTCGTTCTCCATAGTAGTAAAATTTAGCTCAATTAAGTTCTCTCTAAAGGCTGTAGATTGGTACGACGCGAGGAAGATTTGTTGGTCGTTTTTAAAATTTTGAGTGCAGATTATAGGGTGGGATATAGTACATTTACATCGATTAGTAAACCATCTGTGGATACGGAATCATAAAGAAGCTGATAAATTAATGCCACTTAATTGCAGGAAAACAAAAACAAAAACAACGCATCGGTGACTAAATCCCATCTGCTAAGGGGACTCGCCATACCGACAATTCCTGAATTATTAATTCCTAATTACCAAATGGCGGTAGATTTAGTAACTGATTTTTAGAAGGTGGAAGTTGGGCGTTATTTTTGCCTGGGGCAGAAGTTTGACGAATTTCCAGAGCAGTTTCGCCAGGATTTGCAGTGCGAGTAGGTACTATTTCTAAAGAATATACTGTCTCCGTTTTTGCAGGGGCAGGATTTTGGGCTTTCGTGAGCAAGTCAACAGCATCTCCGAGGGCGCTAGTTAAATTTTTGCTAGTCTCAGCGTGACGGGCTTCTTCTTGTTTGAGGGCTTGAGTAAGTTGTTTAACTTGTTCGATCGCCCGATCGCGCTCTTGGAGAACTTCTGCTAACTTAGCTTTAAGTTCGCCTACTGTTTCCAGTTGTGCGACTTCCTGCTGGCGAGCAACTCCAGCATCGTCGCCTTCGGGCATAATGGGAGAAAAATTTTGTAATTGCTCTATTTGTGCTTCCAGAGAAGCGATGCTTTGCTGAGTTAATTTCGCATCATTCCGCCGCTGCTCGGCTTCGGTATTGTAGAGTTGGCGCCACTGAGCGGCACTTTCACCGGCCTCATCGCGATCGCGCGAAACTTCTGTTAACTGCTGTTGCAGCCGCTTGATTTCATCTAACCACTGTCTGACATCCTGAGCCATAATATTGATTTTAGATTTTAGATTTTAGATTTTAGATTTTAGATTGGGGAATTGGGAATTGGCAATTGCGAGTTGATAATGGCTTAATTAATTAACGACTTGTATACCTCATCTTTCGCCCCGTTGCCTGTGCGCTATGAACATTTATTACTGGTTGCGCTACCTGATTTTAGCTTTGTTTAAGGCGCTTTTAAGGCTGCTTCGAGTTCTCAAACGGAAATTTGGTGGTTTTTGGCTGTTTTGTCGGTGTTTGACTTGGGGCACGCTCAAGGAAGTCGGCGCTAAGGCGGGAGAACAGCGCTTGCCGGGGCTATCTGCTGAAATGGCCTACAATTCTATGCTGGCGCTGTTTCCGGGGCTGTTGGCTATCTTATCTGCGATCGGTCTGTTTGAACCTTTGCAGTCAACACTGTATCAAATCGCCCGTCTTTTGGGCGAAGTTATACCCGATGACGTGCGGAATTTGATTGGTGGCTTAATCAAAGAAATTCTGTTGACTCGGAGTAAAGGGCTGTTTTCGGTGAGCTTTCTTGGGGCAATTTGGGCATTTTCTGGAGTAATGAGCGCGGCGATGGCTGCACTCGATCGCATCCATGAAATCCCGATCGATCGAACTAGACCATTTTGGAAAGCCAAACTTATTTCTCTGGCGCTGAGTGTCGGCACAATTATACTATTGATTTTGGCATCGGGAGTAGTATTTGTCAGCGACTTAATTGTACAAGCTATTGCCCGCCAGAGTTGCCTGCTGGAGTCCGTCGCCAATTGCGATTTAAAAGATGTCCAAAATTGCTTGATCCTCGCCGGCAATTGCCCTTTAGAGTCGCACTTGTTAGGTGTTTGGCGGCTGTGGCGGTGGCCGATTTCTTTGGGAATTGTATCACTTGCCTTTGCCTTTGTTTACCGCTACGGGCCTAGCCGCCGTCAACCAGATGTTCCTATTTTGTCGGGAGCTGTTTTTGCTGCTATTTTGTGGGCGCTCTTTTCAGCTTTATTTCGGTTTTATGTTTTGCACTTGGGCAATTACACTTGGACTTACGGCACGATCGGAACTTTTATTGTGTTGCTGCTGTGGCTCGATATTTCTTCTTTGGTGATGCTGATCGGCGCTCAGTTGAATGTGACAGTGGGAAAAGCAATGAAAAAATCAAAATAATTTGTTAATTTTGAATTGTTAATTGTTATGTGTTATTTACCGGATGCTGGCTTACCTACGGAGTAAAGTGCTAAGGATACCCGAAATAAAAGATAGCAAAATCAGTATCCAAATAACAGCACCGGGAATGAATGTCAAGAGACCAACGCCTCTGAGAATCCAAACTAGCAAAGTGATGCCCAGGATAGTCCAAAAGATGCGGGTAGATAGTCGCATTTGAAATCTAGGAGAATTACTCATGTTGAATGTTAAAGTTTTGTCTGGATCAATGATAGCTGCTTTGTTGGCGATCGGCAGTTACCTCACCTTAATTTCCGAGCCCGGTTCCACTATTGCGCCAGGGGGTGCGAATAAGTTGGGGGAAACGGCAAAAACTGCTCAAAAAACACCTTCTGCAAGTTTAACAATTTCCGATCGCGGAATGGGAGCGGCGAAGGTGGGGATGACTTTCGGAGGATTGAAAAAGGCTCTGGGTTCCACGGCGCAGTTTAAGGTAGAGTCTCCTTTTATGGTAGACTTTGATGCTGTGGCGATTAGTCGATCGGGAAAAGTGCAATATCGGATTGAGTACGCTGCTGGTACGAAGCTAAAAGATACGGATGTCATTGAACTTTTGACCACTGACAATTCTAGTTATAAAACAGTTCAGGGCGTCGGGCCGGGAATGACTTTGAAACAAGCTGAGGCCATTTACGGCAAGGCTACTTTATCTTATAACGTGGATAATGAGATGAGAGAAGGGGTTGTATTTGCTAAGCAACCCACTAGAAACATTATGTTTGTTCCCAAGGCTGAAGGCAAACAATTTGGGGGAGTTTATGGCGCTGGTCAAGGGGGATTTTATCAGACTAACAAGTATCACCAGAATGCTGTAATTAAGTCTGTGATGGTGCGGAAGTAAGTTAGTTAAGAAAGATAACTCGGAAATCACGTCTACACAAATAAAGTCCACTCCTAGCGGAATCAAGAAATCAAGGACGATCGCACTTATCAAAAAAAGTGCGATCGCCCAAATTGAAGCAACTCAAAACAGCCGGAAAATTACAGTTTATAACCCGCTGGCGAGGGAATTGGTAGAGCGGCCCAACGCCGATAAACGGTGACTGTCCCCGCTTAAATCGAACACAACCTCAAACTTAACGTGAGGTATAGTTTGTCGCAAAAACTGAAAATGCCCGTCTGCATCTGAACGACTGCGGAAGCGAGCGACAATCATCAATGGATGAGAAGGTAACAAACGGGCGATCGCCCAACAGTGCAAGGTTGTTTATATGTCATCATAGAATTCGTCTCCATTGAATGTTGGAGCCAGAGCCAGCCCGGAACCTTGGACAGTAAGGGGCTGGCTTTTGACTGTTTACAGGTGGTATTATAACACATGATGACGTACAATAATATAAATTGACTTAAAACGGAATATTTTTATCGGTCTTAACTCAAAACAGCGTAAGATGGACTGTGTTGAGATGTTTTGCAGTGCAACGAATGGCTTCACGGGGACGAGTTACCGCATACTTACCAGAGGAGATTCAAAAAGCTTTGGAAGAATGGGCAGAAGAAGAAAGCAGATCCGTTAGCAGTTTGACAACTTACCTGCTGACTAAATCTGTTCGAGAGCGCCAAGAGCAAAAAAAAGATAAATCAGAAAGCGATCGCCCTTAAGAACGATCGCCCCCATCCCATCCGCGTCCATCCGCCTACATCTGCGGTCAAAAAAAGAACTATCGCCTCAAAAAATAAGGTGGGCCGCAGCCCACCCTACTCCTATTATTTAGCAGTCACCAACTGAGCAGGCAGCCGCTTAAACGCCAACCTTTCATTCTCGATATCCACAAAAATCGTATCGCCGTCAGCAAAATCTCCCCGCAAAATACCCTTCGCCATTTGCGTTTCCAACTCCCGCTGAATTCCCCGCTTGAGAGGCCGCGCACCGTAAACCGGATCGTAACCAATTTCTGCTAAAAAGTCGATCGCAGATTCCGACAACTTCAGAGACATTTTGCGATCGGCTAACCGTTTTTCCAAGCGCTTAACTTGCAACAGCACAATCTGCCGCAGTTCGGCCTTACTCAAACCGTGGAAGATAATCATCTCATCAATCCGGTTCAAGAATTCCGGGCGGAAAGTTCCCCGCATCGCTTCCATCACCCGACTCCGCATTTGTTCATTATCTCCCGCCACATCTAAAATGTATTGAGAGCCGACATTCGATGTCATAATAATCACAGAATTCTTAAAGTCAACTGTGTGACCTTGAGCATCGGTAACGCGACCGTCATCCAGAATTTGCAGCATGATATTGAAAACATCCGGGTGCGCTTTCTCGATTTCATCGAATAGAATCACCGAGTAAGGACGGCGGCGCACAGCCTCAGTTAATTGTCCGCCTTCATCGTAGCCCACATATCCCGGAGGCGCACCAATTAACCGCGAAACCGCGTGTTTTTCCATGTATTCCGACATATCAATTCGCACGATCGCCTCTTCGGTGTCGAACAGATAAGAAGCTAATGCTTTGGCTAATTCCGTTTTGCCAACACCCGTGGGGCCGAGGAAGATAAAACTCGCAACCGGACGATTTGGATCGGCTAAACCTGCGCGCGATCGCTGAATTGCATCTGCAACCGCCGTCACCGCTTCATCCTGTCCAATTACGCGCTTGTGCAGTTCATCTTCCAATTGCAAAAGTTTCTGCATTTCTGATTCAACCAACTTGCTGATCGGGATTCCCGTCCACTTAGAAATAATCTCGGCAATGTCAGATTCCGTGACTTCTTCCCGCAGCAGAGTTTTACCTGTGGTTTGAGTTGCTGTTAGTTGAGCTTCTGCTTCTTGCAATTGTTTTTGCAATTCCGTTAACTTGCTATATTTCAACTCAGCAGCGCGGTTCAGGTCATATTTTAATTCAGCTTGTTGAATTTCAATATTCACCTTATCCATCTGTTCTTTAATCTTTTGAATGCTGCCGATGACACCTTTTTCGGATTGCCATTGGGCGTTCAAACCGCTTTGCTGTTCTTTGAGATTGCTTAAGTCTTTTTCCAGTCTTTCCAAGCGTTCTATCGAAGCTGCGTTACTTTCTTTTTGCAGCGACAGTCTTTCCATTTCTAGCTGCAAAATCCTGCGGTCGATTTCGTCGAGTTCTTCGGGTTTGGAGGTGATCTCCATTTTGAGTTTAGCTGCGGCTTCGTCCACTAAATCAATGGCTTTGTCTGGAAGGAAGCGATCGCTAATATACCGAGTAGACAAAGTAGCCGCCGCCACTAGCGCGCTGTCGGAAATTTTTACCCCGTGGTGAACTTCGTAGCGTTCCTTCAAACCGCGCAGAATTGAGATAGTATCTTCAACGGTTGGTTGGTCAACATAAACTTGTTGAAAGCGGCGTTCTAGTGCTGCATCTTTTTCAAGATACTTGCGGTATTCATCGAGAGTTGTCGCACCGATACAGCGCAATTCTCCCCTCGCTAACATGGGTTTCAACAAGTTGCCGGCATCCATTGAGCCTTGAGTTGCCCCGGCCCCGACAACGGTGTGAATTTCATCAATAAATAAGATGACTTTGCCGTTGCTGTCCATAACTTCTTTGAGCACGGCTTTCAAGCGTTCTTCAAATTCTCCCCGAAATTTTGCCCCGGCAATTAATGCGCCCATATCTAAGCTAATTAATTGTCTGTCTTTGAGAGATTGTGGCACATCTCCGGTGATAATTCGCTGGGCGAGTCCTTCGGCGATCGCAGTTTTGCCTACTCCCGGTTCCCCAATCAGTACGGGGTTGTTCTTGGTGCGACGGCTCAATATTTGAATCGTGCGGCGAATTTCGTCATCCCGTCCGATTACCGGATCGAGTTTGCCTTGACGCGCGGCTTCTGTCAAATCTCGGCCGTATTTTTCCAGCGCTTCGTATTTGCCTTCTGGATTTTGGTCTGTCACTTTGTTGTTCCCCCGGACTTGGGTAATTATTTCTTTGAGTTTGGCTTCATCTAGTTTAAATTCTTGCAGTAGATTTTTGCCGAAGCGATCGTCCTTAACGTAACCTAGTATCAAATGCTCGATCGAAATAAATTCATCGCCGTACTCTTTGCGATAAGTTTCGGCGCGATCGAGCAAAGTGTCGAGAGAACGACCGAGATAAACGTTGCCCCCGCTTCCAGTGATTTTCGGCTGGCGGCTGATAAACTCATCAGTGCGATCGCGCAATTTTGCTACAGAAACTCCCGCTTTGTTAAATAAGCTGCTAGCGAGTCCCGATTCTTGTTCCAGCAAAGCTTTCATCAAATGTTCGCTTTCTAGCTGCTGCTGCTGACCTGCTTTGACGATTTCGGGGGTGCGGGCGAGGGCTTCCCAGGCTTTTTCGGTAAATTGGTTTGGATTATTCGGTTGCATAAATTTTAATTCCCTGCATTAAAAATGATGACTGCTGTAGAGGCAATTGCTCGATCGCCCGTACAATTGTCATTGTAGGGAGTTGCGGAGGGCGATCGGATCGGTGTTCCCGTATGTAGAGATAGGTATTTCCGCCCTGTGTTTCAGCATAGGTTTGATCGTTGGGACTTTAGTCCTCTAAAAACTTGGAGGACTTCCGTCCTCAAACATCGAAAAGATGCTGACATTTAAACGCCTGGAGGAAATATTGATGATTCCGTTACATCCTGAGCTTATTACCAAAAATGGCAAAAAGTAATTTGCCGTGATTCCTTATGAAGAGTTTGCAACACTGCAACAATTAATTGCTGACCTACAAGATTTGATTGATTTGATTGCGGTAAAAGAGGAAGATGCAAATCAGCCTTCTATGCCTTTAAGAACAGTTAAAAAATGTTAGGATTACTCAATAAGTATGTCGGTAAAAAAAACAAAAATATGTTAAAATAAATAAAGGTATAGCTCTAGTGAGGTAATTAATATATGGGCGCTTGATTAAGAGTATTTCTGACTCAATATCAAGACAAAACCCTATTTAATCTGAGAATTGCGAAGGTCTTACAAAAAGTCAAAAATCGAGCAGAAGTAATCAGGTTAAATGCACAGGGCTGGTATGTTGAGAAAATAGCTACTCACTTTAACTGGGCTTCACAAACAGTGAGAGCAGTCTTACATAAATTGGAAGAATTTGGTATAGAAAGCCTTTGGGAAAAACCAGGTAGAGGGGTAAAGCAAGCGTGGAAAGAAGAGGATATAGAGTTTTTGGAAGAATGCTTAAAAAAAGAACCACGTACATATAATAGTTTTCAATTAGCTGATAAATTAGAAAAAGAGCGCTCCATTAAATTAAGTCCCGACCGACTAAGACGGGTACTAAAAAAAAGGGGATCATTTGGAAAAGAGCTATTTTCATAGTCATAAAGGAAAACAAGACCCCAAAGAGCGAGAAATAAAGCAATCAGACTTAGATATGCTGGAATTACCAGCAGAGCCGGAGAAATTGACTTAAAATATTTAGATGAATCAGGATCCTGTGCGTGGAGTAAACCGAGTTATACCTCTTATAAAAAAGCTCAGCAAAAACGGATACAACACACTAAAAATCGAGGTCGTAGATTAAGTATTGTGGGGCTTTTTTAACCTTTAACTAGCTTTATATATGGTTTGTAATTGGAGGTGTTGAGCGAAAAGCTTATATTCAGATGATGGAGAAAGAGGCAGAAGAAGTGGCCCAAATGAAACGGATTATAATTATTGTACAAGACAACGATCCAATACACCCATGTCAGGAGGTTAAACAGTTGTGGTCAAAGTTGGAAGGTCAGGGGTTTATATATCTTTTTATTGCCCAAATATTGTGACGAAATAAACCCAATTGAATTAGAGTGGCAACACATTAAAGAAGATGAATTAGCCGGAAAAATGTTTGACGATGAATTAGAACTCGCCTACGCCGTAATGGATGGAGTAGAAGCTAGAGGAAAAAGAGGAGCCTACCGTACACAACGTATTAAATTTAAATCCCGTCACCCTACTTAATATTTTGTTACATACTTATGGATTTTCCCGCCGACCTACTTACTAAAATGGTTGACACCATAATTGCTGTGGCTCTTCACTTAATTAATCCTCAACATCTCAAAAATTGGTTTACTAATGGCTGCTACTGTACCTCATAACATCCGGAAATGCTGTATTTCAATTTTCCCGATTCCCTCTTCCTCGGTGCGTGAATCTAGGCAAACAAATATAATAAATTTACAATCCCAGTTCTTGTGCAAGCCGAGGATTGCGGAACTTCTTTTTGTACTACTACACATACTTACAGTAAAAGTACCGATTTGCAGGCATTATTCACCTGATTGTCAATTTCTGAACTGTCGCCAGGAAGCCTGAGCGAGTCGCAATTCCTGAATACTTTAAACTAGCTTTAAACTATCGCATATTGCTCGGATGAGTATCGCAGCTAACTGTAATATTTCACTTAAAAAGTTTATGCTTAAAAGATAGGCTGGGATTAAATATACAGTGCATCCCAGAGTCACCATGTCACATTGCAACCAATCCCTCTGTCCTTCCGGCAATCCCGCAGAAATGTGCGACACTGCTGCCAGTTGGCAGCAAAAAGCCGATCGACTAACGGTAGAATTAAACAGCACCCAGGAGCGGCTTCACGCAGAAATCGATCGGCTCAAACAAGCCAACGAAACCCTTCACGCCGCCCTCAGTTGTGCCCCAATTTTCCTGTGGGCAACAGACAGAGAAGGCAAGTTAACCCTTGCAGCAGGGAAAGGAGTAGAAAATTTGGGACTCAAACCCGGTGCAACTGTCGGGCTATCGATTTTTGAAGTTTACAGCAGCCAGCCAAATATCTTACAAAATATTGCCGAGGTATTAGCAGGAAACGATCGCACTTGGAATATCCGAGAGAGGCATTTTATTCACGAAATTCGATCGGCAGCCCTGCGAGATCGAAACGGCGAAGTTGTCGGCGCAGTCGGTGTTTCTACTGAAATTAGCGAGCGCGAGCACTCCATCGCAACTCTGGAAACGGCAAATCAAGAATTAGAAGACAAACTTCAGCAGCAAACGGCATTCTTCAAGGCAGCACTTGCCGAAAGCGAAAAAAAGTACCGCAACCTCGTAGAAACCTCCCAAGAATTGATTTGGTCGATCGATATTGAAGGCCTCTTGACTTTTGTCAATTACGCCGCCAAACGCATCTACGGTTACGAACCGCCAGAAATGATCGGACGCCGCTTCACCGATTTTTTAGTTCCTGAGCAAGAAAGTAGACTAAGAGAAATATTTGCCCAACTTTTAGCGAGAACCAAAATTCAGCCACAAACCGCTAATTCTCCTTACGAAACATTACACATTCGTAAAGACGGTACTCCCGTCCACCTGCGCGTCAATAGCATCGTCAACCAAGCTGAAAACGGCACTATATTAGGCTTGTGTGGAACGGCGACAGATATTAGCGATCACAAGCGATCGGAAGAAGCACTCCAAGAAGCTACAGACCAACTTCGCGCCGTTTTGGATGCCGTACCCGGACTGATTTCTTGGATCAGTTCAGATTTGCGGTATATTGGAGTCAACCAGCACTTAGCAACCTCATTCAACCTGTCTCCTGAAAGCTTTGTCGGTCAAGAAATCAACTTTCTCGACAAAGGCTCGACTTTCGGAGAACTGATCCGAATTTTTTTTGACAGTTCATCTCAGCAAACCTGCCAAGAAATAGAAATAGAAATTAACGGTTTTGTCCGCAACTATTTGATAGTAGCTCAGAAATATCATCAGGGAACCGCAGCAGTTTCTGTAGGAATAGACATTACCGACCGCAAGCACGCCGAAGCTCAAAAAACCCAATTAATCGCTTCTTTGCAAGAGTCAGAACGCAAATTCCGCAGCCTTTACGAAGCCACCAGCGACGCAGTAATGCTGCTTTGCGAACAATCTTTTTTTGACTGCAACCACGCCACCTTAAAAATATTTGGCTGTAGCAACAAAAAAGAATTTTACGGCAAGCATCCGAGCGAATTTTCCCCGCCATTTCAGCCTAACGGACAAGATTCAGTCAGTCTAGCTTCACAGAGAATGAACACTGCTATGCAAACAGGTAGCTGTCGCTTTGACTGGGTACACAAACGACTCGACGGTTCAGAATTTCCCGCTGAAGTGCTGTTAAATGCAATGGAAATTAACGGACGAAAAGTAATTCAAGCAGTAGTGCGGGATATTACAGATCGCAAGCGCGACGAAGATGGCATCAAAGCATCCCTCGCAGAAAAAGAAGTCCTTCTCCAAGAAATTCACCACCGCGTCAAAAACAACCTCCAAGTTATTTCTAGCCTGCTGAAACTTCAGTCTCGCTACATTCAAGACACCCGCGTTAGTGAAATGTTAAAAGAAAGTCAAAACCGAGTCAGATCAATGGCTCTCGTGCACGAACAATTATATCACTCCAAAGACTGGTCAAACATTGACTTTGCTGAATACATCCAAAATCTCGCTCACAATTTATTCCAAGCTTATGAAAATCATGCAGAAGGCGTCAAGTTGCAAACAAATATTGCGCCGTGTTCTCTCAATATTGATACGGCAGTTCCTTGCGGGTTAATTATCAACGAGCTTGTGACAAATGCCCTCAAATATGCCTTTAAAGGACAAGTTAAAGGTAAAATTAACATAGATTTCACTTTAGATAATAACAGAGTTTGTGTGCTAACCGTGAGCGACAGCGGAATTGGTTTCCCTCAAGACTTAGATTATCGCCAAGCCCGAACTTTGGGTTTGCGACTGGTCGGGTCTTTAGTCAAGCAAATCCGGGGGGGAATAGAACTGTTAGAAACTGCTGGCACGACTTTTAGAATAACCTTTTGTCAACCCAAGTTGCACTCTGAGGAGAAAAATTAGTGTCAAACAAAAAAATTCTGATAGTTGAAGACGAGAGCATCATTGCGGAAGATATTTCCGACAGTTTGATATCTCTAGGATATAGAATAACTGGGATGGTTTATTCGGGAGAAGAAGCGATTGAATCGGCAGCCACATTGCGCCCGGATTTAGTTTTAATGGATGTTAATCTGCAAGGAGAAATCGACGGCATTACAGCAGCCGAAGAAATTCGCTTGCGCTTTCAAATTCCGGTAGTTTATCTAACAGCTTATGCCGATGAAACTACTTTGCGACGAGTCAATAGTACAAAACCGTTCGGCTATATTGTCAAGCCATTTGAAGAAAAAAACTTGCACACAACTATTCAACTGGCACTCTACCGACATCAGTATGACAGCTTGACCAACCTGCCGAATCGTTCATTTTTGCGAGAAAAGTTAACTAGAGTATTAGAGGGTCAAAAAGAATTCTCAGGAGTCGTTCCAGTTGTCACGCTTAGCTTAGATAAAATCAACCGTATTAACAGTACCTGGGGACACGATATCGGCGACTCGGTGCTTTGCAGCATCGCCCAGCGGCTAACTAACTGCATGGAAAACATTACTATTGTTGCTCGTTTGGAAGCAGCAGAATTCGCACTAATTCTTAAACCAGTTGCAGAAAAACAGGATGTGGCTAAGATTGCTCAAAACATTTTAGATATTGTATCCCAAGGTATTATTGTCAAAGATTGCGAAGTCTCTGTCACTGCTAGTATGGGGATCTGCTTGTATCCTGGGGACGGCATCGACGGAGATGAAATGCTGAAAAATGCTTATATAGCAATGTATCAATCTCAGCAGAAAGGCGGGAATAATTATCATTTTTATAGCGAAAAAAATGCTAATTTTTTTATCAATACACTTCTTCAAGAAAGTTCCTTGCGCCATGCTTTAAAAAGCTCAGAGTTTGAAATCTACTATCAGCCGCAAATAGAAATTAAAACAGGTAAAATTATTGGTGCTGAAGCTTTGGTGCGCTGGAATCATCCAGAACGGGGGCGAGTTTCCCCCGGAGAATTTATTCCAATGGCTGAAGAAATGGGCTTGATTGCACCGTTGGGTGAATGGGTATTAGAGACTGCTTGCAGGCAAACTAAAACATGGCAAAGAGCAGGTTTGCCGCTTTTGCGAGTGGCAGTTAACGTGTCAGCCCGTCAATTCGAGCGCAAAAATTTTACGGAAAGAGTCAGGGAGATATTAACAGAAACCGATCTCGATCCCAAGTGTTTGGAATTAGAACTGACGGAAAGTCTGGTTTTGCAAGACGAAATTGCAGCAGCTAAAGCTTTTACGGTGTGGAAAGATCAGGGGATTAGGATAGCAATTGATGATTTTGGAACGGGATATTCTTCTTTGAGTTATCCAAAACGCTTTCCGTTTGATGCGATCAAAATTGACAGGAGTTTTATTCGCGATATTGCAGACGATCACCAAAATGCAGCGATAACAATAGCGATTATTCAAATGGCACACTGCATGAACATGACGGTGGTGGCTGAGGGTGTAGAAAATAAGCAGGAACTTGATTTTTTGTGCGAGCACGAATGTGACGAAATTCAAGGCTATATTTTCAGTCAGGCTTTGCCAAGGGCTGAGTTTGAAGCGCTGCTGAAAAGCGATAAGTGCTGGGATTTAGATCAATTCCGGTTGCAATCCTCATGACTGTGGACTGTTGACTGTTGACAACTGACAACTGACAACTGACAACTGCCCACTGACAACTGACTAATTTAAAACCCACATTCCGCACCCCCAACTGGCACATAGGCGGATTGAGGGGGTAAAAGTGAATCATCCGAGACAATTATGAG